>CAMEZU010000062.1 GCA_945947925.1 uncultured Verrucomicrobiota bacterium | reverse complement strand
TGATAGACTACGAACGCGAATTCGAGGTGCCGCAGTACGCCGCCGAAAAGACGGCCCTGGCGCGCACGTTTGCGATTGTCTACGGCTGGATGGGCGCGGGGCTGGCGCTCTGGGGCGTCATCGTCGCGATGGTCGTCAACCTGTTCGTCGGTTCGTCCGGCCTGGACTGGCTCATCTCCTTCGTGGCGATCCTGATCTTCACGGGACTGACGATGTACGACGCCCAGCGGATCTGGGAGATCGCCGACCGGGAGCGGATGTTCGGACGGGAGCGCTGATGCTGGACGAACCGGAACAGAAGGGCGGCAAGATCAACTGGCCCGTCGCCATCGGCGTCAGCGTGGTCGCGCATGTCCTGGTGCTGGGCTTCATCTGGTTCGTCTCGTCGCCGTCGGCTGATGCGACGGCGGAAGAGACGCCGGTCGAGGAGACGCAGGTCGCGGAGACGCCGGTCGCGGATCGTCACGAGTCCGCTCCCGCGTCGGGCGAGGAGCGTCCGTCGGGGCGTCCTTCCGACCCGCCGGCGCCGGTCGAGACGGTCGAGTACAAGGTCGTCTCCGGCGACAGCCTCACCAAGATTTCCCGGCGCAACGGGTGTACGGTCCAGGACTTGCGCGACCTGAACGCGCTCCAGTCCGATGAGCTGCGGATCGGTCAGGTTCTCAAGGTGCCGGTCAGGAAATGAGAAACTCACGCCGAGCCGCCGCCTTCGTCATCGCCGCGTGGATCAGGACGAAGGAATTTCCCGCGAACCTGCTGCCGTCCGGGCCGGACCGCGCCTTCGTGCAGGATCTCGTCTACACGACGGTCCGCCGGTTCCGTCCGCTCCGCCGCGTCCTGGGCGAATTCGTGAAGACGTGGCCGAAGGGGGAGCTCGAGGCGCTCCTCTATGTTGGTGCGGCGCAGCTCCTGTATATGGACGAGGTGCCGGACTTCGCAGCGGTGAACGAGACGGTGGAGGCGGCAAAGAAGTGCCCGAACCCGAACGTGGCGAAGGTTGTGAACGGCGTCCTGAGAAACCTGGTCCGCCGGCGCGAGGCGGTCGTCGCCTCGCTGCAGGCGGCGCCGGTCGCGGAGCGCGAGAGCTTTCCGGGTCCGCTCTACCGCCGCTGGGTCGGCCGGTTCGGCGAAACCGACGCGGAGCGGCTCGCGGTCTGGCACAACGCGCCCGCGGAGACGTTCCTGGCGCGTCGTGACGGCAGCTTCGTCACGCTGGAGCGAGGACGCCGCGTCGAGGAGGTCGAGGGTTATGCCGAGGGCGACTTCATCGTGCAGGATCCGGGCACACGACTGGCGGTCGAGCTAGTCGACGCGCAGCCCGGGGAGGCCGTGCTGGACGCCTGCGCGGCGCCGGGCGGCAAGACGGTCCAGCTCGCCTGGCGCGGGGCGAAGGTGACGGCGTGCGAGGTCAATCCGAAGCGCCGGCGCCGGCTCGAGGAGAACCTCGGAAGGCTGAAGCTCGAGGTCGCCGTCGAGGCGGACCTCCCGTCCGTCGGCGCCTTTCCGAAGGTGCTTGTCGACGCGCCGTGCTCCAATACGGGCGTTCTCCGCCGCCGTCCCGACGCGCGGTGGAACTGGAGCGAGGAGAAGCTCGCGTCGCTTGTGAAGCTGCAGGCGGAGATCCTCGACCGGGTGGCGCCGCGGGTGGCGCCGGGCGGGGCGCTCGTCTATTCGACGTGCTCGAACGAGACGGAGGAGAACCTCGGCCAGGTCGAGGCGTTCCTGGCGCGGCATCCCGAGTTCGTCCTGGCGGAATCGAAGGAGTCGGTGCCGTTCGAGTCGGGCCACGACGGCGCCTTTGCGGCGAAGCTGGTTCGCCGCGCGGAGATTTAAAGAAAACGGAGTAAGTAAAATGGCAGCTATCTACGAATACACGGGTGTGGTGGAGAAGATTCTCCCGGTTCAGACGTTCACGAGCGGCTTCACGAAGCGCGACATCGTCATGACGGACGACGTCGGACAGGAGAGCAAGTGGCCGAACCACATCGCCTTCACCTTCAAGAAGGACAACTGCTCGCTGCTGGAGAAGGTCCGCGAGGGCCAGCGCGCGAAGATCCGCTTCGCGATCGACGGCCGCGAGTGGACGAATCCGCAGGGACAGGTGAAGTACTTCACGGACCTCACGGGCCTGAAGCTTGAGGTCTTGAATGCCGACGGATCGTCCACCGAACCCGTGCCGACGCCGGCCGAGCCCGACTTCCCGGAGGACGCGGGCGACGTCGACGACCTGCCGTTCTGAAGGTTAGAGGGTGAGGGGGTCGGACGGCCTATGACCTGGAAAGAGGTAATTGCCAAGGCGTCCGCCTTCCTGGCGGCGAAAGGGGTTCCGGACGCGCAGGTCGCGGCGGAACTCCTGGCGGCGCGGCTGCTGAAGTGCGGACGCGGCTTGCTGGCCTCGTCCCTCGGGAAGGAGACGCCCGAGAAATACCTCGAGGCGATGCGGCGCGGGATGGCTCGCCTGGCGAAGGGCGAGCCGCTGCAGTACGTGCTCGGCGAGTGGGACTTCCGCACCCTGACGCTCGGCTGCGACCGGCGCGCGCTCATTCCGCGTCCCGAGACGGAGGAGCTCGTGACGCGCGTCCTCGGGTTTCTCAGGGCACGGCCCGCGACGCCTGGCGTCCCGCCCGTCGTCATCGACGTCGGGACGGGGACGGGGGCGATCGTGCTCAGCCTTGCGAAGGAGTTCCGCGGGGAGGCGGTTTTCATCGGGACGGACGTCTCCGAGGACGCGATCGCCCTGGCGAAGGAGAACGCGGTCCGTTGCGGACTCGCCGACCGGGTGAAGTTCGCGGTGGCGGACGGACTCGACGACTTCGACGAGCCGGAGTGCCTGGACGTCATCGTCTCCAATCCGCCCTACATCGAGCGCGCCGTGTGCGAGACGCTCGATCCGCGGGTGAGGGACTTCGAGCCGCGCCTGGCGCTGGACGGCGGCGTGTCGGGGCTCGACTTCTACGACAGGTATCTTTCGGACGCCCTTAACCTGCTCCGGCCGGACGGGGCCGTCTTCTTCGAAATCGGCGAGAGCCAGGGGCCGGCGCTGCGCGAGCTGATGACGGGCTACGGGTTCTCGGACATCAGGATCGAGAAGGACGACGCGGGACACGACCGCTATGCGTCCGCCGTTCTGAAAGGATAGTCTTGTCTATGGCCAAGAAAGTCACTTATCGCAAAGAGTTTTTCGATCGGGAGTACACGGCGAAGGAAGCCTACGGACGGGTCTGGTCCTATGCGCGCCAGTACAAGGTGCGCATCATTGTCGGCATCCTCTGCGGCATGCTGACCGCCGGCACGCTGGTGCCGTTCTTCCAGGTCATCCAGCCCGCCCTGCAGCAGGTCGAGAGTCGCCAAGAGGCTCCCGCAGCGGAGGCTCCCGCCGCGGAAGCTCCCGCAGACGGGGCGCACAAGGACAAGTCGGCGAAGAAGGCGAAAGGGCTCGAGAAGGACTACGGCAAGATCCGCAAGTGGCTGCACGAGCACGGCGTCGAGCTGCAGGACGAGAACGAGGAGCTCGGACTGCCGCTCCTCTTCCTGATCATCGTGGTGGTGCCGGTCGTTGCGCTGTTCCGGTGCGGACTCATCTTCCTCAACCACTACTGCCTCGCTTGGGCGGGCATGCGCACGGTCAGGGACATCCGGTGCGACATCTTCCGTCACGTCGAGGCGCAGTCGATGCAGTTTCACGGACGCATCGACGTCGGCCAGCTGATGTCGCGCTGCACGTCGGATCCGCACCAGGTCCAGCAGATCATCCAGCACGTCCTCCAGGAGCTCGCGCAGGCGCCGTTCGAAATCGCGGTCTCCGTCGGCTTCATCGTCTGGTCCGCCGTCCACAACCACATGCTCCCGACGCTCGGCATCATCGTCCTCGGCTTCCCGATGTTCATGATCCCGGTCGTCTTCCTCTCCAAGCGCATCCGCAAGTGGAGCAAGAAGGCGCTGCAGCGCTTCTCCGTCGTCGGCAGCCGCATCCACGAGATCCTCACCTGCATCAAGGTGGTGAAGGCGTACAACACCGAGGCGCTCGAGGAGGAGAAGTACGAGGAGGCGAACAACCAGACGCTGAAGGCGACGCTCCGGTCGCTCCGGTGGGGACTCCTGGTCGGGCCCGCCGTGGAGACGGTCGGCATCTTCCTCATCTGCGGCTTCGTCGTGTGGTGCTTCTTCACCGGCGTCAAGCTCTCGATGATCATTCCGATGCTCGCGCCGCTCCTCCTCATCTACCGTCCGCTCAAGCAGCTCTCGAAGCTGCAGGTCCAGGTCGAGCAGGGACGCGCCGCGCTGACGCGCATCTGGTCCATCATGGACGTCGAGATGGAGCTCCCCGAGGATCCCGCGGCCGTGGAGAAGGCGTCCTTTGACGACAAGGTCGTCTTCGACGACGTCTGCTTCCGCTACGACACGGCCGAGCATGACGCGGTGAGCCACGCGAGCTTCGAGATCCCGCGCGGGCAGGTCGTCGCCGTCGTGGGCGGCACGGGCAGCGGCAAGTCGACGATGAGCTCGCTCCTCGCGCGATTCTATGATCCTCTCTCGGGCGCGATCGCGATGGACGGCGTCGACCTCCGCAAGCTCCGCATCGCGGATCTGCGCCGGCTGGTCGGGTCCGTCCAGCAGGAGACGCTCCTCTTCAACGACACGATCGAGGCGAACATCCGCTACGGCAGTCCCGAGGCGACGCACGAACAGGTCGTCGCGGCCGCGAAGATGGCGAACGCCCACGACTTCATCATGTCCCAGCCCGAGGGCTACGCGCGCCTCGCCGGCGAGAAGGGCTTCGCGCTTTCGGGCGGCGAACGACAGCGCATCGCCATCGCCCGCGCGATCCTGCGCAATCCGCCGATCCTCATCCTCGACGAGGCGACGAGCGCCCTCGATACGGTCACCGAGCGGCTCGTGCAGGACGCGATCAATAACCTGATGAAGGACCGCACCGTGTTTGCGATCGCCCACCGCCTGTCGACGATCCGCAACGCGGACCTCATTCTCGTCATGCAGGACGGACGGATCGTCGAGCGCGGCACGCACGACGAGCTCTATGCGAAGGACGGCGTCTATCGCAAGCTCTGCGACATGCAGAACCAGCGGTAGACGGGGGTGGAACGGTGGACGTTCGGATCGAGGAGTCGTGGAAGCGCGTGCTGGCGCGGGAGTTCGAAAAGCCGTACTTCGTCGGCCTGACGGACTTCGTGCGCAACGCCTACCGGACGGGGACGGTCTATCCGCCGCCCGGCAAGATCTTCGCCGCGTTCGACCGCACGCCGTTCGACCGCGTGAAGGTCGTCATCCTCGGACAGGATCCCTACCACGAGCCGGGACAGGCCCAGGGGCTCTGCTTCTACGTGCCGCCCGAAGTCAAGGATCCGCCGTCCCTCGTCAACATCGCCAAGGAGCTCGGCCACCGGCCGGACCTCCTCTCCTGGACCGACCAGGGCGTCCTCCTCCTCAACGCGACGCTGACCGTCGAGGCCCACAGGGCCGGCTCGCACCAGGGTAAGGGCTGGGAGGTCTTCACCGACGCCGTGATCCGCGCCCTCGCGGAGGAACGTGAACACCTCGTCTTCATCCTGTGGGGAAGCTACGCGCAGAAGAAGGGCGCGTTCATCGACCGTAGGCGCCACTGCGTCATCGAGTCCGCCCATCCCTCGCCGCTTTCCGCCTACCGCGGCTTCTTCGGCTCCCAGCCCTTCGACAAGGCCAACGCCTACCTCCAGTCCCACAACCAGTCCCCCATCGCCTGGTAACCCCCCCTACACCTATCCCCTACATCCCTACACCTATCCCCTACACCTATCCCCTAGACCTCACCATGAAGACCCGTCAGTTCTGGTATCCGCTTCCCGAGAGACTCATCGCCCAGCATCCCGCCGACAAGCGCGGCACGGAGAAGATGATGGTGCTCCACCGCGACACGGGCATGCTCGAGCACCGGCACATCGCGGACATCGTCGAGTACATCACGGCGAACGACCTCCTCGTGGTGAACGACACGAAGGTCTTCCCGGCGCGCCTCATCGGCGAGTGGCCTGATACGCACGGCGCCGTGGAGGTGCTGATGGTCAACGCCGCGCCGATGGATGCGGACGACGAGCGGCCGTCGATGACGGCGGCGAAGGACGCCCTGCGCTGGAACGTCATCATCGGTTCGGGACGGAAGTGCCGGGAGGGACAGGAGGCCGTGTTCGGTCCGAACGGTGAGCTGCGCGTCCGCCTCCTGAAGCCGCTTTCGGGGATCGGCATGTGGCAGGTCGAGTTCATCTGCGAGCGTCCGCTCATGGACCTCCTAGACGAGTTCGGGCACACGCCCGTCCCGCCGTACGTGAAGCGCGAGGGAACGGCCGAGGAGGAGAAGGCGGACCGCGAGCGCTACCAGACGATCTATGCGCGCGAGGTCGGGTCCGTCGCCGCCCCGACCGCCGGACTCCACTTCACCCCCGAGATCTTCGCCGCCCTCGAGGCGAAGGGCGTGAAGCGCGTCGCCGTGACGCTTCACGTCGGTCCCGGCACGTTCCGTCCCGTCAAGGCCGACAACGTCGAGGACCATCAGATGGACTATGAGGCCTTCACGGTCCCGCCGGAGACGGCCGAGGCGATCAACGCCTGCAAGGCCCGCGGCGGCCGCGTCTTCTGCGTCGGCTCCACCACGGTCCGCACCCTCGAGACGGTGGCGGCCGCAGCCACGGCTGCGGAGGTGGAGGCCGGAGGTGAAGGAGGAGACGGGAAATACACGCCGATCGTCCCCGGCAGCGGCGCGTCCAACATCTTCATCTATCCTCCGTACCGCTTCAAGGTCTGCGACTGCATGCTGACGAACTTCCACCTGCCGCAGTCGACGCTCCTCATGATGATCTCCGCCCTGGCGGGTCGCGAGCGCGTCCTCTGCGCCTACGCGATGGCCGTCCGCGCGAACTACATGTTCTTCAGCTACGGCGACTGCATGCTCATCGTCTAGGTGATGCCGTGCCGTGGTTTCCCACATACGGGGGATTGTCTGCCGCTCGGCTACTTTGATATAATATAGGCGTAATGGCCCCGTTATTCGTTCCTAAAGATCGCAAATCGCTGTTCCGCCAGTTTCTGACGGGCATGTACGATGCCGTTGTGATCACCGATCCGAACGGTCACATCCTCGAGATCAACCCGCGTGCCGAGGAGTACTTCGGCTATGCGCAGGACGAGGTCATCGACAAGCCGATTTCCTTCTACATCCCGGGCCTTACGCCGGAGATCGTCCAGCGCATCCGCCGCGGTCTGGAAGAAGACCGCCACATGATGATCGATGCGAACGGCATGAGCAAGGACGGTAAGAAGTTCCTCTGCGAGGTGACGGTGTCGATCATCGACCTCATGGATCCGGGCGACCTCGTCTTCACGGTCCGCAACGTCCAGCGTCGCCGCAAGCAGCTGGTCATGCTCCGCTCGAAGGAGAATGCCTTTGAGATCGCCAGCGGCGGTCTCTTCTGCTGTGACGCGTCCGGTGCGATCACCGAGACGAACGCCGAGTTCCGCAGCATGTTCGAGCTGAAGGACGAAGAGGATGCGCGGCGCCATACGTTCCTCGATTTCATGGCCGACGATCCGCTCCCCGAGCACTTCCAGAAGGCGCTGGCGGGCGAGATGACGGTGACGGGGCTCGTGGCTGAATCCGACGGTGACGACCAGGAGGAGATTGAGGTCATCCTCGCGCCGAACCGGCAGGGCCGCAAGATCGTCGGCGTCGTCGGCAGCGTCAGCAAGTCGTAATCATGCGCCAGGCTCCTCAGCATGCCGCGGGCATCGCATCGCTCGCCGTCAACAAGCCGGACCCGAAGGTTCTGCAGGATTTCCTCGCCCTCAAGTTCGCGCTTTCCCGCCGTACGGCGAAGGCGATGATTGACGGGCGCAGCGTCTGGGTGAACCGCAAGTGCGTCTGGATCGCCCGTTTCGCGCTCAAGACCGGCGACCTCGTCGAGGTGCCGCAGCAGGTCGTGAAGGGCGCCCAGAAGCAGAGCAAGACCGCAACCTCCGACGTGCCGGCCCGGGCGCAGGCGCCGGCCAAGCGTCATGTCCGCGTTCTTTGGCAGAATGACGACTACCTCGCCTGCGACAAGCCGGCGGGTCTCGTCAGTTGCGACGATCCGAAGTCGGTGGAGACGATCCTGCGCGAGCAGGAGAAGATTCCGACGCTCGAGGCCGTGCACCGGCTCGATCGTGACACGACGGGCTGTCTTCTTTTCGCGAAGAACCACGCGGCGCTTGAGGCGGCGATCGATGTCTTCAGGACGCACAAGGTGTCGAAGGTCTACCATGCCGTCGTGGCGGGGTCCTTCAAGTTCGCCCACCAGATCATCGAGACGCCGATTGACAACCGGCCGGCCGTCTCGAAGGTGACGCGCGAGGCCGCGTCGGCCGAAGCGAGCTTCCTGCGCGTCCGCATCGAGACAGGCCGCACGAACCAGATCCGCAAGCATCTTGCGTCGGTCCGCTATCCGATTATCGGCGACCGCGTCTTCGGTCTCAAGAACGCGCGCGATCCGCGCTTGATGCAGGTTTCTCGCCAAATGCTCCACGCCTCGACGCTGGAGCTCCCCGATCCGCTTCACCCCCACGAGCAGATCAAGGTCCACGCCCTCCTCCCCGCAGACTTCCGCGCCACGCTGAA
>CAMEZU010000061.1 GCA_945947925.1 uncultured Verrucomicrobiota bacterium | reverse complement strand
CTCGAACGGCAGGCGGACGGTTGGTCCGCCGTTGCAGGCGATCTCGACTTCGTTGCCCTCGACTACACCGATTTTCTCTACGCTGACCGTCCGACGGAGGTTCTCGCCGCGGCCGCGCAGGCGCTCGCACGGCGGCTGACGGCGGACGGCATCCGCCGCGTGACCTGGCCGTACCTCGCCGACACGAGCCGCACGCACACCGTGTTCGCGGCCTTTCCGCGTGCGGTCGCGAAGGAGACGGACAACGTCGCGATTGCACTCGACCGGGCCGGGACGTGGGAGGACCACCTCGCACGCCTGAGCGCCAACGCCCGCCACAACCTCCGCCGGGGGACGGCCCGCGCCGCGGCGGACGGACTCGCCGTCGCCTTCGACGTCCGTTCGTCGTGCGGACTCGGTGAGCCCCTCGACACGCCGTCCGCCCGGCGGACGCTTCGCGAGGCCCGTGCGGTCTATCTCCGCCGCCAGGCGGGGCGCTACGCGCACGCGGGCATCCGTGCCGCCTTTTACTTTCGCCACCTCAACTACATTTCCCTGTCCGTGCCCGGCGACTGCGGTGTCCTCGCCGTCCTTCGGCTCGGCGGACGAATCGCCGCGAGCCTGGAAGGGTACGCGAACTTCCGTCGGGGAGCCCTCGAGGTGCCGCGGGTCTCGATGGACGACGCCTTCGCGGCCTACGGCCCCGGACGCCTCCTCGTCGCGGAATGCCTCAAGTGGATGCTGTCGGCGACCGGCCTTTCGACGCTCGACCTCTGTCGCGGCGGCGAACGCTACAAGTATGACCTTGGCGGCACGTGCTACCGGACGCGCCGCATGACCTGTGACTTCGGAGGATTCGCCGCATGAAGCCCCTGCGCCTTCCCTGGACGGGACGGAACGTCCCCTACGCGCTGATCGACGTGATCCGCGGCTGCAACTGCATCTGCAAGACGTGCTACAACCGCGAGCATCCGCGCGCGAAGCCGCTGGACGAGATCGCCCGCGAGCTGGACGTCATCTTCGCCGAACGCCGCGTCGAGTTCGTCGGTATCCTCGGCGGCGAACCGCTCCTGCATCCGGACCTCGTCCGCATCGTCGAGATGATCAAGGCGCGCGGCGTCGGCGCCGTGCTGCTCACGAACGGCATCCTCTGGGATGCGGACCGCGCCCGCGCGCTCGCGGCGGCGGGACTCGTGATGACCTACTTCCATATCCAGTCGGGACAGCAGCGTCCCGACCTGGCCGCGGACGCCACGCCCGACGACGTCGCCCGCCTTGCCGCCGAGAAGACCGCGATCGCCGCCGCCGCGGGCATCGACTCCGCCGTCTCCACGACCGTCCGCGCGACCGAGCCGGAGCGGATCGCCGAGGTGCTTGGAGCCTTCCGCCGCAATCCGTCGAGCAGCCACGCCTTCCTCACGCTCGAACGCAGCATGGACACGATCGACGCCGGCGTCGAGGCGTTCGGCAAGACCAACAGCATGGAGGCGCTCGTCCGCGTGCTGAGACCCCTCGGCTGGCGTCCGTTCGTCTTCATCGGCGGACGCCATGACCCGCAGCGGCTGCGGTGGATCGTCTGCCATTCGTATCAGCGGATCGGGAATGACGGACGCGAGACCGGCTTCGTCACCGTGCCGCCCTCGGGCTTCGAGAAGCTGATGTTTGCGCTGCTCAGGCTCTTCCGTCGTCATCTGCCGCTCAGGAGCGATCCGCCGCGCGGCGCCGTTCTCGTGCGCCTCGCCCTCAACGCGCTCACAGGCGGTCCGCTCAAGAACCTCCTCTTCGTCTTCGGGACGCTCTTCCGCGGCGAGCGGCTCGTCCGGAAGAACATCATCGCCGAGGCGTTCCCGGACCTCCTCTCGGACGGGTCCGCCGAATGCTGCGAACCGTGCCTCGATTCGGTCGTCGTGAACGGACGCCTCGTTCCGGTCTGCCTTGCCGACACCCGCTTCGTGAAAGGAGACGCGCCATGCGGAAAATGACGAAAGGGGAGATCGCGGCCGCGCTCCTCTGCAACTACTTCACGGTCCTCCATCTCGCCGTCCTCGTCTCGACGCTCGTCTTCCTGCCGGGCTGGGCCTGGAAGATCGGCGGCTTTCTCACGGCGCTCTACTTCCTGCCCCTCGCCTGCGCCCGCCTTGCGCTCCTGGCGCATCCGCTCCGCTCGGGCAAGATTCCGATCGGTACGCGCGCCTACTACGTCTGGTGGTTCGTCTTCTGCTCGCAGAACCTCTACAACCGCTTTCCGCAGCTCGAGGAGGTGCTCCGCTGCCTCCCCGGCGTCTACAGCCTGTGGCTCCGCCTCTGGGGCGCGAAGATCGGAAGGCTCACCTACTGGAGCGCCGGCACGATCGTCCTCGACCGTCCGTTTCTCGTCGTCGGCGACCATTGCGGCTTCGGCGTCGGCGTGCGCATGGCGGCGCACGTGCATGTCGAGAATGAGCTCTGGCTCGAGCCGCCCGTGGTCGAGGACCATGTCGTCGTCGGCGCCTATTCGCTCCTGAGCCCGGGTACGGTTCTCAAGGCGAACCAGTCCACGAAGGCCTTCCTCATCTCGCCGCCGTACAGCGTCTGGCAGGACAACAAGCGCATTGCGAAATGACCGTCGACCTCCATACGCACCTCGTGTCCAGCCGCGCCGGCGAAGGTGCGCGCTTCAATTATTGCAACAAGGTCGTGCAGTGGCGGCTCGGCGTCCGTTCGGTCGACGCGTTCCGCGCGAAGTTCGTCGCGGACCTGGCGGAAGGACCGGTCGACAAGGCCGTTGTCTGCGCGATCGAGAATACCCCGCTCGTCGCCGGCAACGCCGAGACCCTTGCGTTCTGCCGCGCGCACCCCGGCTTCCTCTACGGCGTCAACCTGAATCCGCTCTCGCCGACCCTCGCGGACGACGTCGCGCAGGCCGTCCGCGACGGGGCGGTCCTCGTGAAGCTCCATCCCTCGTTCCAGCGCATCGATCCGGCGGACGACGCCTGCCAGCCGTTCTGGCACCTGATGGCGCGTCACCACCTGCCCGTCCTCGTGCACACGGGACACGAACACGCGCTCCGCGGCGGCTCGAACCGTCTCAACGATCCCGCCCGCCTCGCGCGGGCTGCGGCACTCGGCGTGACGCTCGTCTGTGCGCATTGCGGCTGCCACATGATGCTCCAGGAGCGCAACGGCATCCGCGCATGGATGGACCTCGTGCGCACCTATCCGAACGTCTGGGGTGATGCGAGCGCGTTCTGCGGTTGCGTGCGGCATTACTGGCTGAAGCGGATCCTCGCCGATCCGCTGCTTCGGTCCCGGCTCGTCTTCGGCACGGACTACCCCGCCTTTCCCTACGTCTTCAAGCGGACCTCGCGGAACGTCTTCCGCGAATGGTCGAACTTCTTCACCGCCTATGGCTGCGACGACGCGTTCTTTTCGCGCGGCGCCGGCCTCGTCAACCTGGAGGAACGGACATGATGCGTCTGCCCTGGCACGGAAAGACCGCGCCGCATGCGGTCCTGGACATCCTGCGCGGCTGCAACTGCCGCTGCGCGAACTGCTACAACGCCACCGCACCCTTGAACTGCAAGAGCCTGGACGCGCTTAAGGAGGAGCTTGTCCTCCTCCGCAGCGCGCGCAACCTGTCGGCGATTTCCCTGAGCGGCGGCGAGCCGTTGATGCATCCCGAAGTCGCGGAGATCGTCGACTGGCTTCATCACCGGGAGGGGCTCACCGTCAACACCCTGACGAACGGCATCCTCCTCGACGACGCGATGGCTGAGCGCCTGGCGAAGGCCGGACTCGGCATGATCACAATCCATGTGCAGAAGGGGCAGAGGCGTCCCGATGCGACGGACGCGACGATCGACGACCTGCGGCGCGAGAAGGGGCGCATCGCGCGGCGTCACGGACTCTTCCCCGCGCTCGACGAGACGATCGAGCCTGCGGACGGCGAGTCCTTCCGGCGCTTCGGCGAGTTTCTGCGTGCGACGCCCGAATACGAATACGCGCTCGTCACGATGGCGCGCGACTTTAGCGAGATCCGCAGCGACCGGGCGCAGGAAGACGTCGATCCCTCGACGATGCTGGAGTCCTTCAGGGCGGCCGGGTACGAACCGTCGGTCTTTGTCGGCGGGAGATACGAGAGGAACGCGCCCCGCTGGTACGTGCTGCAGAGCACGCAGGCGATCGACCGCGAGGGACGCGAGCGCGACTGGGACAATCTGCGGCCGGGATTGCTCGAACGCGCCTTCCTGTACGGCCTCGCCTTCTTCGGCCGCCGCTCGGTCCACTGGATTCGCTCGACCTCCGCGAAGCTCAAGGTGAGGCTCCTCGTCAACGGCCTCACCGGCGGACATCTCCGCACGTTCTGGTTTGCGCTCAAGGCGACCGTGTGCGGCTGGAAGCTCCTTGAGAAGCACATCATCGTCCAGCGTCCGCCCTATTCCCTCGGTGACGGACGCATCGAGTTCTGCGACGGCTGCCCGGATGCGACGATCCGGAACGGACGTCTCCACCCGCTCTGCCTGGGCGACCTCAAGGAGGAGGTGCCGCTGTGAACCCGTGTGAGGCGCGGTGCCACACGCGGATGTACTGCCCCGACTGCGGACGGTTCCATCCGGCGGACCAGGTCGAGCGCGACGGACGCGTCTACTGGCGCATCGACTGCCCCAAGGGCGCGCGCGAACGGCAGGCAAGTTCCGACGCCCGCCTGTTCGCCACGTTCCGCAGTCAGATCCGTCCCGAGCCGAAGGGCTTCCGCCGGGGCTGGTCGAACTGCCTCCTCCACATCACGGACGCCTGTTCCCTGCAGTGTCCGATCTGTTTCGCGGATGCGCCGCGAACCGGCTGGCGGATGTCGCTTGACGAGGTCCGCACCGCCGCACGCCGCCTGAAGGAGCTGAAGCCCTACAACGTGATGCTCACGGGCGGCGAACCGTCCGAGCACCCCGATATCGTCGAAATCGTCCGCATCCTCGCGCGCGAATACGGCTTCCGCTGTTCGATGCTGACCAACGGCGTGCGCGGCGGCACGGACCCGGACTTCATCGCCCGGCTCAAGGATGCGGGCCTGACGAAGTTCTCGCTTTCCTTCGACACCTTCGATCCGGAGGTGTCCGAGATGATGAAGGGCCGCAGGGACCTCGTCGAGATCAAGCTGCGGGCCGCCGAACGCTGCTTTGCCGCGAACCTGAACGTCGGGTTCGTGACGACGGCGTGCCAGCTGAACCTGAAGGAGATCCCCGAGATCATCCGCTACTACATCGCGCATGCGGACAAGATGTCCATGTACGACATCCAGGTGTACCAGGACGACGGACGGACCGTGCCCGGTCTCGAAAGTGTCGACCGCGAGGAAATCGTGAAGACCATCGTCGCGTCGGGTGTCGTCGACGGACTGAAGGCCGAGGACTTCCGCATCCCCCAGTCCGTGCCGGCGGCCGGGTTCTGCATGGACTCCGACTGTCTGGTCTGGATGTACTGGCTGACGCGCAACGGCCGGGCCGAACCCCTGCAGCGGCACATGGACTTCGACGCCTTTGCCGACGACCTCTATCGTCTGAAGCCGGGCGGATACGGACTCAAGTGGCTCCGGTTCTTCCTGTGCTATCTGCGGCACTTCGGCTGGCGCCGTCTGCGGCTGATGCGGAAGTGGGAGGGCCGCCGTCCGAGTCCCGGCGAGAGTCTGCAGATGATCACCATCGAATCGTTGATGACGCCCGACCGGCTGGACGCCTGTCGCTTCGGGCACTGCACGGGCGGCGTCCTGCTGGCGGACGGTTCGGTGTGTCCGCCGTGCTATTACTACGGTCTCCGCTATGCGGAGGACAAGGCAAGGAGAAACGTCTCATGAAAATCGTCTTCATCCAGTCCGCGGTCGGTCGTGCGAAGAAGGGGAAGTATCCGAAGACCTGGATCATGGAACCGCTCGGAATCGCCGTCCTTTCCGCGCTCACGCCGAAGGACGTCGAGCGCGTCTACATGGACGACCGCCTCGGCGAGGTCGACTTCTCCGTCCGGGCTGATCTCGTCGTGATGCCCGTCGAGTGCTACACGGCGGCGCGCAGCTACGAGATCGCTGCGAAGTTCCGTGCGCAGGGCGCGACGGTCGTCCTCGGCGGCTTCCATACGACGCTCAATCCCGACGAGGCCGCTGAACACGCGGATGCGATCATGATCGGCGACGCGGAGACGACCTGGACCGAGATGCTCGCCGACTTCCGCGCCGGCAGCCTGAAGAAGCGCTATGTCGGCAAGGGCGGCGTGATCTGTCCGATGCCAGACCGCTCCATCTACGCGGGACGTTCCTACGGTCCCCTCAACCTCATTGAGACGGCGCGCGGCTGCAGCTTCAGCTGCGAGTTCTGCTCGATCACCAAGTTCTTCAACCGCTGCTACACGCCGCGTCCGATCGACGACGTGATCGCCGAGATGAAGACGCTGCCGAAGCGCATCGTCTTCTTCGTCGATGATAATCTCGCGATGGACGTACCGCGCCTGAAGGAGCTCTGCCGGAAGCTCAAGCCGCTCAAGAAGCTCTGGGTCGCCCAGCTGAGCATCCACACGGCCAACGACGACGAACTCCTCACGCTGATGGAGGAGAGCGGCTGCTGCGGCGTCCTCATCGGCTTCGAGTCGCTCAACGGCGAGGTGCTGGAGTCGATGGGCAAGCGCGTCAACGTCGCGAACGCGGACTACGCGCGCGGCGTCGCAAACCTGCGCAAGCACCATCTCTCGATCTACGCGACGTTCGTCTTCGGCTACGACCAGGACACGCCCGAGACCTTCGAGCGCACGTTCAAGTTCGCGATGGAGAGCAAGTTCTTCTTCGCCGCGTTCAATCACCTTGTGCCGTTCCCGGGGACGGACGTCCATGCGCGTTTCGTGCGCGAGGGACGTCTGCTCAACGACAGGTGGTGGCTCGATCCGAAGGTCGGCTTCGGCGACGTCGTCTTCCGTCCGAAGAACTTCACGCCGCAGGAACTCGCGGACAAATGCCAGGAATACCGGCTCAAGTTCTACACGGTCGGGTCCATCTTGAAGCGCGGACTCGACTTCCGCGCGAACTCCCACGGTTTCATCAAGACGCTCTGCTACTACTATTCGAACTTCCTGCAGGGACACGACGTCGTGTCTCGCCGCGGCCTCCACGGAGGCGACGGCCTGTGATCTCGGGGCGCCCCTACGCGCCCGCTGACGAGTCCGCGCTCCTGCGCCTCGTCGAGACGCCCCTCCCCGGCTGGGTGCGGCTGCGCTACGCCTACGCGAAGGGCTATGCGGCGGGCGAGGGACTGAAGGGCGCGCATCTCGCGCTCTCGGTGGTCGAGGACGCGGCGCGCGGGCTCTGCGGGGCGTCGACGCGGACGACGCGCGCCGTGTGGCTGGACGGTGTCGTGCAACGTGTCGGCTACCTGAGCGGTCTCAGGAGCTTCCCCTGGGCGCGGCGCGGCTTCGCGCTTTCTCGCGGCCTCCGCCAGGCGCGGGCGCAGGCGGCGGACGATCCGAGTGTCGTTGATTTTGCGACCGTCCTTGCGGGAAACCCGGGCGTCGTCGGCTTGCTGACGTCGGGCCGTCCCGGCCTGCCGCAGTGCCGCCGTGCGGGCCGGCTCGAGACCTGCGTCCTCACCCCGCTTCCGGGGGCGGACCCGTCGGACGGAGCCCCGTTTGAGGACATTGCCGCATTCTACCGTCGCGAAGCGCCGCGCAAGCCGCTCTTCCCCGTGCTCGAAGAGCGTCATCCGTCCCTCCGTGACGAGGACTTCTTCTGCCTGCGCCGAAACGGACGGATTGTCGGGGCGGCGGCCGTCTGGTCGCACGGAGACTTCCGGCGAATCTTCGTGGACGGCTATGCCCCGGCGATGCGGGCGATGCGTTCGTTTGCGAACGCCTGGTCGCGCTGCCGCGGTGCGCCGCTCCTGCCGTCTGTGGGCGACGAGCTCCGCTGCCGCTACCTCGCCTATGCTCTTGTGGAGAATGACGATCCCGCGCTCTTCGCCGAGCTCCTGTCCCGCGCGCGCCGGCGCACCGAAAGGGCGAATCTCGTCCTTACGCTACACGCGCGCGATCCGCTCCTTCCGACGGTCGCCAAGCTCCATCCCTGGCGCTACGGAAGCGACCTCCTCGCCGCGTCCTTCGACACCTACCCCCGCCCCATCGGCGGCATCCCCCACATCGAAGCCGGCGCGCTGTGACGCCCCCATCTTAATCCAAACATGCCCGTAATGGGTTAGCGAGCCTCCCACGCTTCGCGTGTGAACGTTCATGGATATAACTCACGCAGGATTTCGTGCCTGTAGATTGTCCAGTTGGGGGCTGAGGCTGGTTTTTGCCGTAGAGTAGTGCAGCCAGACTTCTCTGGGTGCCGTCGCTTCTTGTGCTGATGGAATGCAGGGATAAGGCGGCACAATCGGCATGACCTTGCGGGTTGACCCGCATGTTTTGTAATGGCGAGATCCCATCGCTCGGAGATGAAGGAGCGACCGCGTTCTGACTTTTTTAAAATAAAATTCAAAACCGTGTCATATCCGTTTTCGCCATCCGTTTATTGTCATGGATGGACAGATTGCATAGAATCGGAAGAAGGGCATCCCCGTGTGTAGGGGAGGCGACGGGACTCGTCACGCAAAAGCTCTATGCAGACGGGCGGGGTCCGTGCTATACTTACACTGATGACGGCAACCTTGCAACACGGACCTGGGCACGCGGTGTGACGACAAGCTACACCTACGACGCCTGGG
>CAMEZU010000060.1 GCA_945947925.1 uncultured Verrucomicrobiota bacterium | reverse complement strand
TGAAACTTTCGGGTGAAGTCCTCGGCAACCGGGCGACCGGCGAGTGCATTGACCCGAAGAACTTGGCCTTTATGGCCGAGCGCGTGAAGAAGATCCACAAGATGGGCGTCCAAGTCGGCATCGTGCTCGGCGGCGGCAACATCTTCCGTGGTCTCACGGGCGCGGACAAGGGCGTCAATCGCGTGACGGGCGACTCGATGGGCATGCTTGCGACGATCATCAACGGTCTTGCGATGATGAACGCGCTCGAGTCGATCGGCGTGCCGACGCGCGTGATGACCGCGATCGAGATGCCGAAGCTCGCCGAGCCGTTCATCCAGCGCAAGGCGATCCGTCATTTCGAGAAGGGGCGCGTGGTGATCTTCGCGGGCGGTACGGGCAATCCGTACTTCTCGACAGACTCCGCCGCCGCGCTTCGCGCGAGCGAGATCGGCGCGCAGGCGCTTCTCAAGGCGACGAAGGTCGACGGCATCTATACGGCCGACCCGAAGAAGGATCCGAAGGCGAAGAAGTACGCCGCGCTCAAGTACGAGACGGCGCTCGAGAAGCGCCTGAAGGTCATGGATTCGGCGGCGTTCGCGCTGTGCATGGACAACGGCATTCCGATTGTCGTCTTTGATTTCTTCGACGGGAACGCGCTCGAGCGTGTCGTGAAGGGCGAGGCGGTCGGAACGATTGTCAGTGACAAGTGACGGGTGACGAGGAATTTAATCAGGAGACAAACATGGAAACAGTTGCAGAAGTTTTGAATGATGCGAATGCGAAGATCCAGAAGAGCTTCGAGGCGCTGAAGAACCAGTTCGCGGGTCTGCGCACGGGCAAGGCGAGCCCGGCGATGGTCGACGGCGTCCAGGCCGAGGCCTGGGGGTCGAAGCAGCCCCTCAAGAACATCGCGACGATCTCGACGCCCGAGCCGCGCCAGATCAAGATCACGCCGTTCGATCCGTCCACGATCGACGGCATCATGAAGGCGATTCTCGCCGCGAACCTCGGCGTGACGCCGCAGAGCGACGGCAAGGTCGTGCGCATCACGGTGCCGGAGCTCAACGAGGAGCGCCGCAAGGAGATCGTCAAGCAGGCGAAGACGCAGGCCGAGGCCCAGAAGGTCGCGATGCGCAATGTCCGCCGCGATGCGAACGATGCGGTCAAGAAGCTTGAGAAGGACAAGAAGATCTCCGAGGACGACATGAAGCAGGGCCTCGACAAGATCCAGAAGGCGACCGACGACGGCATCGCGAAGATCGACGCCGAGTTGAAGGCCAAGGAAGCCGAAGTGATGGCCGTCTGATTGCACGAATAACTTGATTTCGGAATCTCAAAGGAGAACGACAATGGCAGAAGAGAACCTGAGCCCGATCAGCGCCCCGCAGCCCCCCGCCGTCAATCCGCTCGGCGCGGCGACCGCAGCGCATGCGTCCACGCTGAAGCTCAAGCCGGTGATCCGCAAGCCGACGATTGGCGGCGGCCTGAAGCCCGGCCTGAAGCTGCCGACGCAGACGGGCCTGAAGCCCGGTCTCAAGCTGCCGACGCAGACGGCGCTTCGCCGTCCGACCCTCGGTGCCGCGCCTGCGGCCGCTCCTGCGTCTGCGGCTCCCGCCGCTCCTGCGCCTGCGGCGGCTCCCGCCGCTCCGGCTCCTGCGGATTCGATGGAGCAGCTCAAGAGCGTGACGCAGAAGCTGAAGGGCATCACCCAGCAGATTCCTGCGCAGGCCATCCTGCACAAGACGGGCATTATCGCCGACCAGGGGCTGACCGAGGCCCAGAAGCAGGCGTCCAAGTCGCGCACGGCCCGCATTTCGCTCTCGGATGCCATTGGCGCCGCGCCTGTCCAGAACGAGGCGATGCCGATGAAGACGATTCGCATCAAGCGTCCGGTTGACCTGAAGCCTGCGAACGCCGCTCCGGCTCCTGCCGAACCCGAGGCTGCCGCTCCTGCCGCTGCGGAAGCCGCGCCGGCGCCTGCCGCCGAGACGCTGACGCAGCGCAAGACGCTCAAGATCTCGCGTCCGACTGCGGGAGCCGTCCGTCCGACCGGCAAGTTCGGCGTGAAGAAGCCCGGTGCCACGGCGGCCGCCAAGCCCGCCGAGGGCGGTGAGGTCGCCGACATCGCCGACATTCCGGATCTTCCGGCACCGGCCGCTCCTGCCGCCATGGTTGCGGCTTCGGCCTCGAACGAGATCTCCGACGTGCCGGTCGGTCTTGCGATTTTCGACCTGCTGCTACAGATTGCGGCCTGTGCCGGCATCTGCTTCCTGAGCTATCTGCTCTACACGGACCTACAGACTAAGTGGTTCTGATGCGTTCGGCCATAAGACGGTGGTTTGCCGTCATTCGCACGACGGCTCTGGAGATGTCTTCGGAGCCGTTGGCGCTCATGTTGACCCTGGGCGCGGTCGTGACGGTGTCCGTGACGTCCTCGCTCCACTTCCACCAGTTCGGCGAGCCCTCGCGCATGTCGCGTGACGCGGGGCTTTCGGCGATGCTTGTCTTCGGCATCTTCTACGCCGTCTTCTGTACCATCAAGGTGTTTCGGCGGGAGATCGAGTCGGGGACGCTTCAGATGGCGCTGTCGCATCCGATTTCGCGGCAGGGTTTCTTCTTTTCCAAGGTGATGGGCGCGATGCTGTCCTATCTCGTTTTTGCGGCGACGGTCTTCGCCGTGACGATCACGACGGTGATCGGGTCCGAGGTCGGCGCGCTCATCGCGCTCCGGAAGGGCGACATTCCGCTCGTCTGGTCGACCTGCATCTGGCTGGACGCGGCGGTCGTGCTGATCCCGCTCGTCATGGGGGCGCTGCTGGACCGTTTTGCCCACTGCCGCTTCACGACGTCGGCGACCTGGACGGCTGTCGTCAGCGCGGGGGCGGCGCTGATCATTGCGGCGTTCACGGCCCGGAGCTTCTGCGCGGCCGAGTTCCCCGAGCTGGACTTCGGCATTCTCGACACGGCGAAGCGCCTGGTGCCAGCAGCCGTCACGCTGGTGCTGCCCATGCCGGTCTTCGTGCTGGCGGCGGCCGCCTTCTCGGTCCGCTTCAAGGACAATGCGGCCGCGGCCCTGTCCGGGCTCGTGGCGCTGGCCGCGCTGCCGATGTTGAGCAACTACTACCTGTCGGATGCGCTGGCCAAGCGCGGCACGGTTCCCTGGACGCATGTCGCGGTGGCCGCGGCGGCGACGGTGCCGTTCCTGGTCGCCTTCGCCCTGACGGGGTATCTTTTCTTCAGGGATCGGGACGTGGGATGATGATGAATGTTGTCGAACTCAGTGGGGTCCGCAAGACCTTTGTCGATTTCTGGCTGCGTCCGACCGTCAAGGCGGTCGACGGACTCGACCTGCAGATTGCCGCCGGCGAGGTGTTCGGACTTCTTGGTCCGAACGGCAGCGGCAAGTCCACGACGATCAAGATGATCCTCGGCCTCTTGCGTCCGTCCGCCGGCACGGTGCGCCTCTTCGGATTCGACCCGCGTTCGCAGAAGGCGCGCAGCCGTCTCGGCTACCTGCCGGAGCTCAGCTACCTGCATCCGTTCCTGACCGCCCGCGAGACGCTGAAGTACTATGCGGGACTGTGCGGGCTCGACGGCGTGACGGCGAACGCCAGGACCGACGAGCTCCTGGAGATGGTCGGCCTCACGGATGTCGCGGGACGCGCCGTCGGCGGATTCTCGAAGGGCATGGCCCGCCGCGTGGCGCTCGCAAGCTCGCTCATCGGCAAGCCCGAGCTACTGATTCTCGACGAGCCAACGAGCGGACTCGATCCCGTGTCGACCAACGAGGTGAAGACCCTGGTGAAGACCCTGGCGAAGGGTGGCATGACGATTCTCATGACCTCGCACCTGCTGGCGGACGCCGAGGACGTCTGCGACCGCGTCTGCATCCTGAACCACGGCAGCAAGGTCGCCGAGGGCAAGGTCAGCGAGATCGGCACCTCGCTCGAGGACTTCTTCCTCGCGAAGGTCGGCGAGGGACGTGATTTCAAGGTCGCGGAGTTTCTGAAGTGAAGGGGTTCTGGGCCAGTTTCCGGCTGGAGCTCTGCGCGTCCGTGCGGTCGCGCGCCCTCGCCTTGCTGACGGTCGCCTCGCTCGCGTGGGTCCTCGCGGTGCCGCACGTCCTGAAGGGTGACGGATCGGTCGTCGGCTGGTTCGAGCTCTGCGTGCGCTATTCGCTCGGCGTCGTCTTCGCCCTCGTCCTCGTCTCGCTCGCGTCATCCGCCGCTGGTTCGCTGGCGAAGGACCGTGCGGCCAAGCGCCTTCAGCTGAGCCTCGTGCGGCCGACGCCTCATTTCCTGATCGCCCTCGGGCGCATGCTTGCGCTGACCGCGGTCGGCGCGTTCGTCCTGGCGCTCGCCGCGCTGACGATGGCCCTGCGCCTTCGGCCGTTTCAGGCCGACAGCGGCTACGGACGCTTCTGCGACCACGTGATCGAGCCGCAGCTCGCCTCGCCGCACGCCGCCGTTGACGAGCGCCTGGCCGAACTGAGAAGGGACAACCCGGGCTTCGTCGAGGAGGGCGGCGAACACGACATCCGCCGCTTTCTGCTCCGTTACGTCACGAGCCGCTACGAGACGGTCCAGCCGGGCGAACGGGCCACCTGGACGTTCGACACCGCGTCCCTCGGCGACGGATCGGAGGTCTCCGTGCGCCTGCGCGTGACGGACGTCTTCGACCGCCTCGAACAGGTCGACGCCAAGCTTCGGCTCGGCAACCGGGAAGGGAGCCTCGCACACGTCAACAAGACCCTCGTCAAGGTTCCCCTCGACCGTACGGCCGAAGAGCCGTCCGCGCCCGACGTCCTCACGCTGGCGAACGACGGGAAGCTCGCCATCTCGCTCTGCCCCTACCGCGACCTGCATCTTCTCGTGAAGGCGGACGCCTTCGGCTGGAACGTCTTCCGCGCCTGGGCCGTCCTCACGGGCCTCCTGTCCGTCGTCATTGCGTTTTCGCTCTTCCTGGGGTCCTGTCTCAGCCGGAGCGTGGCGATCTTCTCGGTCGTCTCCCTGCTGGTGATTTCGACGGTCAGTCCGACGCTTGTCGAGGACTATCCCGATCCGACCGGCATGACTTGGCTGGACCGCGTCAGCATGCGCCTGACCGACTTCGCCGTGAGCGCGACCTCGCCGCTGAGCGTCTACAGCCCGATTTCCGACCTCGAGAGCACGACCTGCATCGAATGGCGCACCGTCGGCCGTTCGCTCGGCCTGAACGTCGTCCTCCTGCCGCTCGTCCTGTCCTGGCTCGCCGGCCTGGTGATGGTCCGCAAGCAGGACGGAATTTGATATAATACAGGCTTCCAATCAAAAGGAGGAAACATGGGCGGATTCTGCGGTGTGATCGCGAAGGACGATTGCGTCACCGATCTCTTTTTCGGCACGGACTATCATTCCCACCTGGGAACGCACCGCGGCGGCATGGCCGTCCTGGGCGAGAGCGGCTTCAAGCGTTCGATTCACAACATCCAGAACGCGCAGTTCCGCTCCAAGTTCGAGCGTGACGTCACCCAGTTCGCGGGTCCCGTCGGCATCGGCTGCATCAGCGACACCGATCCCCAGCCGCTCGTGATGGTCTCCAAGCTCGGTACCTTCGCCCTCGTGACCGTCGGCATCATCAACAACCAGAAGGAGATCGTGGACGAGCTCTTCCGTGCGAACGGCACGCAGCTCCAGTTCTCCACGACCTCCGGCATGGTCGGCGTCACCGAAATCGTCTCCGCGCTCATCGCGACGAAGGACACGCTCCTCGAGGGCATCCGCTACGTCCAGGAGCGCGTCAAGGGTTCGATGTCGCTCCTCGTCGTCACCGAGGACGGGCGCCTCATCTGCGCCCGTGACAAGTGGGGCCGCACGCCGATTGTCGTCGGCAAGAAGGACGGCTCGATGATCGCGCTGATGGAATCGTGCGCGCTCCCGAACCTCGGCTACACGCACGTGCGCGACCTCGGTCCGTGCGAAATCGCCGAGCTGACGGCCGACGGCGAGGTGAAGACCCTGTCCGCGCCGCAGAAGAAGATGGCGATCTGCTCCTTCCTCTGGGTCTACTACGGCTATCCCGCCTCGTACTACGAGGGACGCAACGTCGAGATGGTCCGCTACCGCTGCGGCAGCGCGCTCGCGAAGCGCAATCCGACCGACATCGACGCCGCGTGCGGCATTCCGGACTCCGGCACGTCGCACGCCCTCGGCTACGCGCAGGAGGCGGGCGTCAAGTTCGCGCGTCCGTTCGTCAAGTACACGCCGACCTGGGCGCGCTCGTTCATGCCGCAGGAGCAGAAGCAGCGCGAGCACGTCGCGTCGATGAAGCTCATCCCGATCGAAGGCCTCATCAAGGACCGCCGTCTCGCGTTCTGCGACGATTCGATCGTCCGCGGCACGCAGCTCTCGAAGCAGGCCGCGAAGCTCTACTCGCTCGGCTGCAAGGAGATGCACGTCAGGATCGCGTGTCCGCCGCTCGTCTATCCGTGCCAGTTCCTCAACTTCTCTCGCTCGAAGTCGGTCTACGACCTCATCACGCGCCGCTACATCCGCGGACACGAGGGCGAGAACTGCGAGAACCCGGAGGTGCTCGAGAAGTACTCGAATCCCGACACGCCCGAGTACGCGCGCATGGTCGAGTACATCCGCGAGAAGCTGAACCTCACGTCCCTCGCGTTCCAGCGCGTCGACGACCTCATCCAGGCGATCGGCCTGCCCGAGGACCAGGTCTGCACCTACTGCTGGACGGGCAAGGACCACGCCCTCACGGGCGACTGCGCCCATGTCTGCAGTTCGTGCCCGCACGCCTGCGGCCAGTGAGCCCGCCGGCCAAACATTCCAACATCCAAATCATCCAAACATCCGCTATCATGTCTGACATTCGCGTTCGTTTCGCTCCGTCCCCGACGGGTAAGGTCCATATCGGCAACATCCGCGCGGCGATCTACAACTGGCTGTTCGCGCGCCACACCGGCGGCAAGTTCCTCCTGCGCGTCGAGGATACGGACCTCGAGCGCTCCACGCCCGAGGCGATCCAGGTCCTGTTCGAGTGCATGGAGTGGCTCGGCCTCGACTATGACGAGGAGGTCTTCTACCAGACCAAGAACGTCAAGCGCCATCTCGAGGTCGTGGACCAGCTGCTCGCCTCCGGCCACGCCTACAAGGTCGAGAAGACCTCTCGCGACGGCAAGACGGGCGTCGTCACGATGTTCAGGATGCCCCAGGAGGGCACGATTGAATTCGACGACATCGTGAAGGGCCACATGGCGAAGAAGGCGGAGGACATCCAGGACTTCGCGATCGTCCGCTCCGACGGTTCGCCGATCTTCCACATCGCGAACGTCGTCGATGACATCGACCAGCGGGTGACGCACATCATCCGTGGCGACGACCACGTCGAGAACACCTTCAAGCACATCTGCATCTTCAAGGCCCTCGGCGCGCCCGTGCCGCAGTACGGACACCTCTCGATGATCGTCAACCAGCAGGGCAAGCCCTACTCGAAGCGCGACGGCGCGGCGTTCGTCGGCGAGTACCGCGAGCAGGGCTACCTTCCCGAGGCGCTCTTCAACTACCTCCTCCTCCTCGGCTGGAACCCGGGCGACGACCGCGAGGTCCTGACGCGCGAGGAGATGATCAAGCTCTTCAAGCTCGAGGACGTCCACGTGACGGCCGCGATGTTCGACCCCAAGAAGCTCGCGTGGATGAACGGCGAGTACATCAAGAAGATCCCCGCGGACGAATTCAAGGCGAAGGTGAAGGCCGCCGCCGAGAAGCTCGGCGCCGACGCCGACTTCTATGACGAGGCGGGCTGGGACTACCTCTGCGCGCAGATTCAGCCGCGCACGAAGTTCCTCAACGATCTCGACACGTCGCTCGTCTGCTTCTTCAAGGACGACTTCGCGTTCGACCCGAAGGCCGTCGACAAGCGCCTGAAGAAGGAAGGCGTCAAGGCGACGCTCCTGGACCTCATCCAGCGCTTCTCTGCTGTCACCGACTGGACGGCGCCCGCGCTTGAGGAACTTGTGAAGGGCCTCTCCCAGGGCAACGGCATGGGCCCGTGGGTCCACCCGATCCGCGTCGCCGTCTCCGGCCGCGGCGAAGGCATCGGCCTCTTCGAGATGCTCCAGCTTCTCGGCAAGGAGAAGACCCTCGCCCGTCTCCAGAAGGCGGCCGATACGCTCGCGCTCTGAGGCGGCTGATGAAGACTTTGCTGGTAGGATACACGGCGTCGGATCTGTTCGAACGCGGCAAACACGGGAAGCGGTTCACGGCGTCCTGGTTGGATGACGGCGTGACGTGCCATTGCCTGGACATCTACCACCGCCACGCGATCGAGAAGACGCATCACGTGAAGGCGGTCTGCTCGCCGCATCTTCCCGAGGGACCGTGGGACGTCATTCGGTTCAAGACGGGACCGAAGCGCATGAGCGGCGAGCTGGCGCTCGACCTCCTGCAGGAAATCGCGCAGATGCTCGGCGGCGGACTCAAGGCGCCGCGCTTCGTCCTCGAGTACGACGGCAAGGAACGCGACCGCAACGACCTCCTCGCGAAGATCAAGGTCGATCCCGGCCGCGTGCGCGACTTCTCCGCCCGCTGGCAGGCGTCCGTCCCGGGTCTTGAGCCGATCACCCTGACGAGTTTCCCCGGCTGCTTCTGCCACCGCCGCCAGGACGAAGGCGGCCTCGCCCTCGCAGAGGTGGTGTCAAAGGATCTTTCCTCCTCCATTCAACAGT
>CAMEZU010000059.1 GCA_945947925.1 uncultured Verrucomicrobiota bacterium | reverse complement strand
CCCGTTGCCGAAGCCCCCGTTGCAGAAAAGGCTGAAGAACAGAAAGAAGAAGTGAAGAATGAAGCTCCCGCTCAGTTGGCTGAATGATTACGTCAAGGTCGACGACATCGAACCCAAGGAACTTGCCGAGAAGCTCACGCGCGCCGGTCTGCAGGTCGAGTCGATCGAGACCGTCGGCGGTGCGGCGCTCAGCGACCTCATCGTCGTCGTCGAGGTGCTCGCGTGCGAGGCGCATCCGAACTCCGACCACCTGCACGTGTGCAAGGTGACGGACGGCACGGCCGAATACCAGGTCGTCTGCGGCGCGCCGAACATGCGCAAGGGCATCAAGACCGCGTTCGCGAAGATCGGCGCGCTCATCCCCGAGGGCGAGTTCAAGATCAAGAAGGGCAAGCTTCGCGGCGTCGAGTCGAACGGCATGTGCTGCTCGGAGAAGGAGCTGCACATCGGCCAGGGCGCGGACGGCATCATCGAGTATCCGGCCGAGACGCCCGTCGGAGCGCTCGTGCGTGACGTCGCGCAGCTGCCGAAGCCCGAGGTCGTCTTCGACATCGAGGTCACCTGGAACCGTCCCGACGCCCTGTCGGTCGTGGGCCTCGCCCGCGAGTACGCGGCGATCCTCGGCCGCGAGGTGAAGCTTCCCGCCGTCGACTTCGCCGAGTGCGCGACGCCGGTCGCCGACGAGGTCAAGGTCGTCGTCGAGAACCCGGTCAAGTGTCCGCGCTACACCGCGCGCGTCGTCACCGAGATGACGCCCGACGCGCCGTCCCCCGAGTGGATGGCCAAGCGCCTCGAGCTCTGCGGCGTGCGCAGCCTCGGCCTCGCGGTGGACATTACCAACTACGTGATGCTCGAGCTCGGCCAGCCGCTCCATGCCTTCGACCACACGAAGCTGAAGGACCGCACCATCGTCGTCCGCGACGCGAAGGACGGCGAGCAGATGATGACGCTCGACGGCGTCGTGCGCAAGCTCGACCCCACGATGCTGATGATCTGCGACGCGGAGAAGCCGAACGCCGTCGCCGGCATCATGGGCGGCGAGGATTCGGGCATCGCGCCCGGCACGACGACCGTCATGCTCGAGAGCGCGCTCTTCGAGACGACCTCGACGAAGTACACGGCGACGAAGCTCGGTCTTGCGAGCGAGTCGAGCTACCGCTACATCCGCGGCGTCGACAAGGACCTTGCGGACTTCGCGAGCCGCCGTGCGATGCACCTCTTCCAGAAGTACGGCAACGCGAAGGTCGCTGCAGGCGTCATCGACGTCGACAGCCGCACGCTACCGCTCAATCCGGACGTGACGCTCGACTTCGAGCGCGCGCGCCGCCTGATCGGCATCCCGGTCGGCAACGACGCGATGGTGCACATCCTCCGGAGCCTCGGCCTCACGCCGCGCGCGGAGGGTCCCTACGCCGCCGCGACCTCGGTCGCCTTCGGCATTCCGAGCTGGCGCTACGACCTCTCGCTCGAGGCCGACCTCGTCGAGGAGATCGCCCGCGTCTACGGACTCGACAACATTCCGGACACGATGCCGTCCGCGCCGTCGATCTCGTCGCTGAGCGACGCGCCGTTCAAGGCGAAGAGCCGCATCCGCGAACTCTGCCTCGCGCTCGGCTTCACCGAGGCGATGCACTACTCGTTCCTGTCCAAGAAGGAGCTCGACGACTTCGACACGCGCAAGGCCGCGGATCGTCTCGTCATCCCGGATCCCGTGTCCGTCGAGTACGGCGTGATGCGCGACTCGCTGCTGCCGCAGATGATGGGCAGCCTCGGCCGCAACGCCTCGCACCAGCTTGAGAGCGCGATGCTCTTCGAGATCGGCAAGGTCTTCTCCAACGCGGGCGGCACGCCGTCCGAGGCGGAGCGCCTGTCGCTCGGCTTCTACGGTCCGGTCGGACGCGAGGCGCTGCGCAAGCGCGCGGGCGTCACGGAGGAAGAGGCCGTGCTGTGGCTCAAGGGCGCGGTCGAGACGCTGATCGCCAAGCTCCACGCGGGCCGCGTCGAGTTCGTCCCGGCCGAGCATCCGGCCTTCGCGAACGGCGCTTCGCTCGAGGTGAAGCTCAACGGCAAGCCGATCGGCGTCCTGGGCGCCCTGTCGGCGAAGCTCCGCCACCCGTACCGCCTCACGACCCAGATGGCGCTCTGCGAGCTCGAGCTCAAGATGCTTCAGAAGAAGGTCAACGAGGTCGGCAAGGTGTCGGCCGTGCCGCAGTTCCCGCTCGTCCGCCGCGACGTCGCCCTGGTGGCATCCGCCGAGGTCACGAACGAGGCGATCGAGAAGATCGTCAGGAAGAACGGCGGCAAGACGCTGACGAAGATCTCGCTGTTCGACATCTTCAAGTCGAAAGACCTCAAGGACGGCAAGCGCTCGCTCGCCTACGCCCTCGAGTTCCGTTCGGCCGAGAAGACGCTGACCGACGCCGAGGTGGGCGCGACGTTCCAGGCGATCGTCGACGCGCTGAAGGCGACGGCGGGAATCGAGATTCGGGAGGGCTGATTTAACAACGACGTAGATCCTGGGTTGCACGCGGATTAAGCAGAAATTTCTTCGACCGACATTTTGAAATGGGGCGCAAGCCCTGACTTGGAACGAAGGGTTCCGGAGGTTCTGTGCTACGGCAATTTGGGGTCTTTTAACTTGAGAAGGGGGATTGTGGCATGAGGCGGATTCTGATAGTGAGTGCTGTGATGGGGCTTGTTGCGTCGCTGACGGCGGCACCTGTCGTGTCGGCGCCGGCATTTGCGAGCTCGTTTCAGAAGCCGCCGGCCGCGGCAGCGAAGGCGCTCAAGGCGACCGTCGGAACGTCCTTCAAGGAAGGCATCGTCTTCGTCGACGGCCGCTACCTTCCTCCGCCCTACAAGGTCGATCGGTACGGCACGGTGCTGCGCATCAACGGCGTCCAGGTGACCGGCGAGCTCATCCCCTGGAACGAATTCGTCAAGACCCAGTCGGGTGTCACGGTCTCCAAGAGCGAGAGCGAGCCGGCCGAGGAGACGCCGGCGTCCGAACCCGAGCCCGAACCGGAGGAGGAGCTCGAGGAAGAGGACGATTCGGAGAGCTCGCTCGACGACCTCTTCGATGACGAGCCGACGCCGAAGAAGGCGAAGAAGCCGGCCGCGAAGCGCCGTACGGCCTCGCGCCCGAAGCCGAAGAAGCCGACGGTCACCATCACCTATTCCTTTGACGGCGAGTTCGTCCCGAACGATCAGACGAAGGCCTACGTCGACAAGATCAACCGCGCCCGCACCCGCCTCGACAAGCACCTTCGCGCCGGCGGCTACTATTGCTTCGGCTCGAAGTACCAGCCCATCTCCGGTGACTCGGGCGCGGCCCGCCACCTGATGGAGAAGCTGCCCGAGATCATGCGCGACAGCTCGAGCCCCGAGGCCTTCCGTTCGAAGGCGTTCTCGGCCGGCTTCGCCTACATGCCGGAGAACCTGCTGGCGGACCTCTATCGCAACCGCTATGCGTACACGGTGCTGATCCAGCGTCGGAAGGCCATGCAGGAGGACCGCAAATGGACCTCGCTCCTGGGCGGCGGCCTGTAAGCGTCCTCCTTCAGATGTTCCGTTCTTGATTCCGATCCGGACCATCTACCTCGAGGGGAACAAGACGAGTCATCATCGTCCGCTCGTCGACACCTGACGCATCGACGAGGCGCTCTTCGCGGACCTGTTAACACGCCGTTAACAATCTTAAGGTAATCTTTACGGAAAGAAGGGCCGGCGAAGAGCGTCCGGCCGACGAATCAAGCAACGAAAGACAGCGAACAATGCTAGAAGTCAAAAACCTGGTGAAGCGCTTCGGCAGCTTCGAGGCCGTGAAGGGCATCTCCTTCACCGTCGCGAAGGGCGAGGTGCTGGGCTTCCTGGGGCCGAACGGCGCCGGAAAATCGACCACCATGCGCATGATCACGGGCTTCCTGCCCCCGACGTCGGGCACGGCCTCGATCTGCGGACACGACGTGCTGCAGGATCCCGTGGGCGCGAAGCAGTGCCTTGGCTACCTGCCCGAATCCGCGCCGAGCTACCGCGCGATGACCGTACGCGACTTCCTCCGCTTCATCGCCGAGGCGCGCGGCTTCTACGGCAAGGCCGCGAAGGCCCGCGTCGACGAAGTCATCGAGAAGGCCCGCCTCGCGCCGGTCGTCAACAAGACGATCGAGACGCTGTCGAAGGGCTACCGCCAGCGCACGTGCTTCGCCCAGGCGATCCTGCACGATCCCGCGGTGCTGATCATGGACGAACCGACGGACGGACTCGACCCGAACCAGAAGCAGACCGTCCGCGAGATGATTAAGGAGATGGCCGCCGAGAAGGCCATCGTCATCTCGACGCACATCCTCGAGGAGGTGGACGCCGTCTGCACGCGCGCCCTTGTGATCGCCGACGGACAGATCAAGGCCGACGGCACGCCGGCCCAGCTGCGGGCGATGGATCCGAGCGGACGCCTGGACGTCGTCTTCCACAACCTGACGAAGGGAGGCATGAAATGAGAAACGTCCTGACCGTCTTCAAGCGCGAGTTCAAGTCGTATTTCGACTCGCCCGTCGCCTATGTCTTCCTCACGGCCTTCCTCGCGCTCGTCGGGTTCCTGACCTTCAGCGTCTCGGACTTCTATGACATCCGCCAGGCGGACCTCGCCCCGTTCTTCTTCTGGCATCCGTGGGTCTACCTCCTGCTCGTGCCGGCCGCGACGATGGCCCTCTGGGCCGACGAGCGCCGCAACGGCACGGCCGAGCTGCTCCTCACCCTGCCGATCACCGTCTGGCAGGCGCTCGCGGGCAAGTTCCTTGCCGCGTGGGCCTTCCTCGGCATCGGCCTCGCGCTCACGTTCCCCGTGGCGGTGACCGTCGGCTACCTCGGTTCGCCCGACTGGGGCGCGGTCTGGTGCGGCTACCTCGGCTCGCTCCTCCTCGCGGGCGCGGCCGCAGCGATCGGCGCCTTCGCGTCGAGTCTTTCGCGCTCGAGCGTCATCGGCTTCGTCGTCTCGCTCGCCCTCGTCTTCCTGCTGCTGATCATCGGCTTCACGCCCGTCGTCCAGACGCTCGCCGGCTGGCTGCCGTCCGCCTTCGTGGACGCGCTCGCGGGCTGCTCGCTGCTGACGCACTACGAGTCCGTCCGCCGCGGCGTCGTGGACTTTGCGGACCTCGGCTACTACATCGGCACGATCGTCATCTTCCTCGCGCTCGCGAAGTCCGTCATCGACGGACGCCGTGACGTGAAGAAGGGACTCCTCGGCTTCGTCCTGCTGACGGTCGTCACCATCGCGGCCGTGTTCCTCCTCGACCGACTGCCGCTCCGCTTCGACCTCACGGCCGAGCGCCTCTACACGCTGAGCGACGGCTCGAAGGCCGTGATGGGCCAGCTCGACCGCGACGTGACGCTCAAGTTCTACGTCAGCTCGAGCTCGTCCGAGATGCCGTCCGACCTCAAGACCTACGCGACGCGCGTCGAGGACCTTCTCGGCGAGTACGAACGCGCCGCGAACGGACACCTCATCCTTGAGAAGTACGATCCCGCGCCGGATACGGACGCGGAGGAGTGGGCCGTGCGCTACGGCCTCGAGCCCCAGACCCTCAAGCCGTTCGGCGCGCCGCTCTACTTCGGCCTCGTCGCCGTCTGCGGCGACAAGGAGGAGACGCTCGCCGCGCTCTCGCCCCGCAGCGAGGCGACGCTCGAGTACGACCTCACCCGCCTCGTGACCCGCGTCGCCTGGCCCGAGCGTCCCGTGATCGGCATCATGTCCGGACTCCCCGGCGTGCTCGGCGAAAAGCCGAATCCGATGATGATGCAGATGGGCCGCCGTCCCCAGTCGGGCTGGCTCGTCTTCTCCGAACTCGGCAAGGACTACGACGTGCGCGAGATTCCTGCGGACGCCGAGTCGATCGATCCCGCCGTGAAGACGCTCGTCGTCGTCCATCCGAAGGACTTTACGGACAAGGCGCTCTATGCGATCGACCAGTTCGTGCTGCGCGGCGGGCGGCTCATCGCCTGCGTCGACCCGCTCAGCTTCCAGGAGCTCCAGACGTCGAATCCGCAGATGGGCGGCATGCCGACCGGCTCGAGCCTCGGCACGCTCTTCAAGAAGTGGGGCGTCGGCTTTGACGCGGACAAGGTCACCTGCGACCTCGCGGCCGCGACCACGCTTTCCGCCGGCCGCGGCAACGCCGTCGAGGAGCCGTCCTTCCTGACGCTCAAGGCCGAGAACATGGCTTCGGACGACATCCTCGTCAACGGCTTCACCCAGCTGCTGATGCCGTTCGCAGGCAATCTCGTCTACGAGCCGGGCGACTGCGACCTCTCGTTTACGCCGGTCATCACGACGTCGGAGGAGAAGTCGTCTGAAACCGACCGCCAGACGCTCCTCATGGGCGGCGGCGCAAAGTCCGCTCCCGACGGCAAGGTCCGAACGGTTGCCGCCCGTCTCGAGGGCGTCTTCAAGACCGCGTACGAGAAGGGGCCCGACGGGACCAACGACGTCTCGCACGCGCTCTCCACGGGCCGCAGCTCGGTACTGCTCGTGGCCGACTCCGACTTCCTTACCGACCAGGTCTGCTTCCGCATCTCCCGCTCGCCGTTCGGCAACATCGCGCAGCCGCAGGGGGACAACCTCGCGTTCTTCTCGAACGTGATCGAGCTGTTCGCCGGACGCGAGGAGCTCATCGGCCTGCGCACGCGCGGCAAGAGCGCGCGTCCCTTCGACGTCGTCGACAAGCTCGAGGCCGATGCGAACGAGAAGTTCCAGCAGAAGATGGCCGAACTTGAGGAACGCCTCCAGGAGGCGCAGCGCAAGGTCTGGGAGCTGCAGGCGCAGAAGAGCGGCGCGGAACGACGGCTTCTCTCCAAGGAACAGCAGGAGGAGATCGTCAAGGCCGACAAGGCGAAGGTCGAGGCTCAGCGCGAGGTCCGCAACCTCCGCAAGGAGCTCAAGGCCGACGTCGAGTCGCTCGGCCGCCGACTGAAGTGGTACAACATCGCGCTCGTGCCGTTCCTGGTCGTTCTCTTCGGCCTCGCACGCGGATTCATCAAGAGGAGGAGGTCCTGACATGACGACGAAGAACCTGGTGATTCTCGGCGGCGCCGCCGCCGTGCTCGTGGTGGCGGCCTGCCTGACCGGCGGGAAGGGCAAGACGCGCGGTCCGCAGCTGAACGGCGAGCGGCTGGTGGGGGATTTCGATCTCTCCGAAGTCGCGTCCGTCGAGATCGGCGACGCGGTGAAGCTCGTGTCGGGCGCGGACGGCTGGACCGTCCCCGCCCTGCAGGACTATCCCGTGGACACGGCGAAGCTCAACCGCAGCCTCCTCAAGCTGCAGGAGATCAAGGTCGGACAGGTCGCGCACGGCCGTGCGCTCGGCAAGGAGCTGCCGGTCGTCGTTCGCGCGGCGGACGGACGCGAGCTCGCCGCGCTGACGCTCGGCGACCGGCACGAGAAGTGGGACCGCGGCCGCTATGCCGGCTACAAGGGCGAGACCGTTCTCGTCGGCGACCGGCTGGACGAGTTCGACACCGATCCGCAGACCTGGTGCGACACGAAGATCGTCGACACGCCCTACGTCCGCTTCTCGTCCCTCGCCGCGCCGGACCTCACGGACGAGACGCTCGGCTTTGCGACGGGCGTCGTCGCGAAGGTGACGATCGCCGGCGACACGAACCGTACGGTGACGGTCGGCAACACGGTCAAGGGCGGAACGGACCGTTACCTCAAGGTCGACGGCCTCAAGTGGACGTTCGTCGTCCCGTCCTATTCGGTCGACAGCCTCCTCCCGAAGCCGCCGCCCGCCGAACCGGCGGAGAGCAAGGAGTAGCGGAGACTATTCGTCGCTATGACGGATACGATTTTCGGCTATACGTTTGCAAATCCGGCGCTTCTTGAGGAGGCGCTGACGACTCCGGCCTTTCGGATGACCGAGCCCGAGGCGCGGGACAACCAGCGCCTCGAGTTCCTCGGGGACGCGGTCCTGGACCTGCTGGCGGCCGATCAGCTCTACGCCGAGTCGCCCGAGGACAAGGAGGGGCCGCTCACCGTCCGCCGGTCTCAGATGGTGTCCTCTCCCGCCCTGTGCGCGGCTGCGAACCGACTCGGCCTCGCGCCGTTCCTGAGGCGAAACGTCGGGGCCGAGCCCCTCGCGCCGAACGCGAAGGCGCTTGCCGACGCCGTCGAGGCGATCATTGGTGCCGCCTGGCTGGACGGCGGACTCGCCGCCGCGCGTCGGATCTATGCCGCGCTCGCCCTGGAGTCCGCCGCCGAAACCGGCGCCTGGAGCGGCAATCCGAAGGGCGACCTCCAGATCAAGGCGCAGGCGATGATTCCACCCCAGCATCCCGTCTACACGCTCCTGGACACGAAGGGCGTCGCGCACGCCCCCGTCTTCGTCGTCCGTGTCACCGTGGAGGGCCTTGGGTCCGCCACGGCCGAAGCCCGCACCCGCAAGGAAGCGGAATCCGCAGCAGCGGCCCGGCTTCTCTCACGATGAGCGCCCGGGCGAACGAGACATCTGCGCCAGGACAGCTCTGGCGGCATGGCGTTCGGCGGCACGTTTCTCAACAAGAGCCTTGAGCGGAGGAACAGGGGACGTGCGACGCGCCGCACGCTGGAAATCGCCCGTCTGGGTTGTTCCTCTCGTTTGGACGCTTGTGCTATAATTCATCCATGAAAACTTCCTTTATGATGGTCGCGATGCTGACGATGGCATCGGGAGT
>CAMEZU010000058.1 GCA_945947925.1 uncultured Verrucomicrobiota bacterium | reverse complement strand
GGTCAACGAGGGCAGACTGTAAATCTGCTGGCTTACGCCTTCCAAGGTTCGAATCCTTGCCTCACCACCATTCAATGGAAACCCCGAGAAATCGGGGCTTTTCTTTTTTCCGCCTTCCCCGCCTTTGATATGTCTTCCCGCTTTTGATATAATAGGCGGCAATAATGAAAGACAAGGCGTTGAAGATTCGGCTTTGGATGCTGGCGGGGGCGTTCGTCGCCATAGCCGTCGGGTTCAGGGCGATGTTGTTCAGTCATCTGCCCGGCGTATTTTCCGCGCCGGAGGAGGATCTTTCGTTTGGCTGGTATGTGCCGCTCTTCTCGCTTTACGTCCTGTGGACAGAGCGGGAGAAGCTGAGGCGCTCGTTCGGCTCGCCGTCGGCGTGGGCGCTGCCCTGGTTGCTGCCGGTGCTGTTCGTCGGCCTGCTGGGCGCTCGCGGGCTTCAGGTGCGGTTCGAGCTTCTCGCGTTCGTGGCGCTGCTGGTGCTGGTGCCGTGGGCCGTCTTCGGACGTGAGACGGCGAAGCGCGTCCTCTTCCCGGCGCTCTTCCTGCTGTTCTGCATGCCGCTTGCGTCGTTCCTGTCGCTGATCACGGTGCATCTGCGGATTCTTGTGAGCGCGATGGCGTCCGGGATCCTGTCCGGCTTCGGGATGGAGATCGCCCGTCAGGGCAATGTCATCTCGCTGCCGGACCTGATCGTGGACGGGCAGGTGTTCGTCATCGACATCGCGAATCCGTGCAGCGGGCTTCGGTCGATTTTCGCGCTGATGGCGCTGTCGGCGGGTTACGGCTATTTCGCGCAGCCGACCTGGTGGCGTCGCGGCGTGCTGTTCGCCCTGGCGATTCCGCTGGCGATCGTCGGCAACGTGATGCGCATCATGTCGATCTGCGTGGTGGCGAAGGCGTGGGATCCGGCGTTTGCGATCGGCACGTACCACGACCTTTCCGGTTATCTCGTCTTTCTGGTCGCGCTCGGCCTGCTGATCGTGGCGAGCGGCGGGCTGGACCGCCTGTGCGCGCGGAAGGGGGAGTCGGCGCGTTCCGAGGCGGACGCCTCTCCCGGCGATGTCGCCGCCGGATCGGCGTGCGGCCGTCGGGCGTTCGCAGTGCCGGCGGTCGTTCTGGCGTTGCTTGTGCCGGTCATGGCCTATCAGGCGCTGACGCCCGATCCGATCGTTCAGCGGGCGCCGTCCGCAGCGTTGCCCGAGACGTTGTCCGTCGGCGGGGCGGACTATGTCGGCGTTCCCGTCTCGCCGTCTGCCGCGGAGACGAACCTGCTGGTCGGGGCGACGTTGTCGAAGCGCACGTACGTGCCGGCGGACCAGGTCGCGGCGTATGTCGAGACGAGCCGCCGGCTGGCCGAGCTTGAGGCGGAGTGGCTGAAGCTGGAGGCGGAGCGGAAGGCCTCCGGCGGGCGGGCTTCGCTCGAGGCGGAGCGCCGGGCCGTCGCCGAGGAGGCGGGGCGTCTGGCGCACCAGCGCGATGCGATCGTCGCCTTCGCCGCGTCGACGGTCGTGAGCGGGGCGAACAAGGGGTCTCTGCACCGTCCCGAGCTCTGCCTGCCGTCGCACGGCTTCGAGATGGGCGAGTCGCGGACCCTCCGCGTGGGCGACCTCGACTGGCGGCTCATTCCGCTCCATGAGAAAGGCGGCCGTCCGGCGTCGCTCTTCGCCTACACCTTCTTCAACCAGGACGGCTACCGGACGGATTCGCACGTCGCCCGCATCTGGCGTGACGTCTGGGACCGGTGCGTCTTCAACCGCGCCGACCGCTGGGCGATGGTCACGGTGATGCTGAACGAGGCGGACGAGAGGCGGCTCGCTGCGGCGCTGGAGTCCCTGAGGGGGTTGATCCGATGATCCAGACGCTGGCCGCGAAATCCGTCCACTACCTGATCGCCTTCGGCGGGGCGTTTCTCCTGACGCTCGTGCTGACGCCGTTCGTCCGCGAGTTCAACCGCCGCATCGGCATGGTGGACAAGCCCGATCCGCGCCGCATCAACACGGTGCCGATTCCGCGCGGCGGCGGTCTGGCGCTTTTCCTGGGCGTCATCCTCTCCTATTCGGTCTTCACGTTCTGCACGGGCCGTCCGCCGATTCAGGCCGACGGCATCGCGCCGGAGGTTTACTGGCGGCTCGTCGCCATCGCCTGCGGTGTCGTCGCGCTTGGCTATGCGGACGACAAGTGGAGCCTGCCGCCCAAGGCGAAGCTCCTCGGGCAGCTCGTGGCGGCGGCGCTCGCGTGGGGCTGGGCGGGACTCGGGTTCTGCCGGCTCTGGCCGGAGCTGCCGGCCTGGATCGACTGCCTGCTGACGGTGTTCTGGATCACGGGCGCGATCAACGCCTTCAACCTGATCGACGGCCTCGACGGCCTGGCGTCGGGCATCGCGCTCATCGCGACCCTGGGCATGGCCGGAACGCTCTTCATCGTCGGCAATGCCCAGCAGACGCTCTTCTACTTCGCCTTCGCGGGCGGGCTTGCCGGCTTTCTCCGCTACAACTACAATCCGGCGAGCGTCTTTCTCGGGGACTGCGGCTCGATGTACATCGGCTTCACGATGGCGGTCCTGCCGCTCGTCTCGCAGGCGCCGAACTCGTTCCTCGTCTCGGTCGGCGTGCCGTTGCTGGCGATGGGCGTGCCGATCTTCGACACGTCGCTTGCGATCGTCCGCCGGTCGATCCGCCACCTCCTCCGCCGGCGCGACGCCTCCGCCGCCGGCAACGACAAGGTGATGACGGCGGACTCCGACCACCTGCACCACCGCATTCTTCGAGCTGTCGGCCTCAACCAGCGCAAGGCGGCGTGGACGCTCTACGCGATCACCGCGGCCGGCGTGGCGTTCGGTCTCGTGGCGATGTCGCTTCAGTCGCGTACCGCGGGACTCTGGCTCCTGGCGGTCGCCTTCGGCTGCACGGTCATCTTCAAGAACATGGCGCGCATCGAGATCTACGACGCAGGACGTCTCCTCAACAAGATCGCGCGCGACCACAGCACGCGGACGCGGCGGCGCTGGGCGAAGGTCGCGGTGCCGCTCCTGCTGGCCTGCGACGTCGCGCTGCTGACGGCCGTCTTCCTGCTACTCGTCCTGATGGAGGAGGTCAAGGACACCGGGCTGAACCTCCGCCTCGGTCTGATGATCCGCGTGTTCACGACGATCGTCTTCCTCTACCTCTTCAAGGCCTATTCGACGGTCTGGTCGCGCGCGATGCTCTCGAACTTCCTGCGGCTGCTCGTCGCCTGCTTCTTCGGCGCGCTGGTGAGCGGGGCGGCCGTCTACTTCCTGCCGTCGATCAAAACGCCGGACATCGTGAGCTTCACCGCGGGCTACATGATGCTCTCGTTCATCTTCCTGTCCGCGCTCCGCGTCTGCCGTCCCGTCATCCGCGACATCTTCTACGCCCTCGACTGCACGCAGCTGCGGGGACGCAAGGACGTCTCGCGCATCCTCGTCTACGGGGCGGGCCTCCGGTACCGCACCTTCCGCCGCGAGCTCGTGCGCACGACGTCCGCTAACGAGCGCATGATCGTCGGCATCATCGACGACGACATCCTGCTGCGCGGACAGCAGATCGGCGGCATCCGCATCGAGGGCACGCTCCTCGACGCCCCCGAGATCATCAACCGGCTGAACGTCGACGCCGTTGTCATCGCCTGCGTCGTGACGCCCGAATGGCTCGAGATCGTCCGCAAGACCCTTGCCCCGACCGGCGTCAAGGTGACGCTCTTCTCCCTCTCCGAGACGGAGGTGTAGGTGTAGGGAGTAGGGAGTAGGTGTAGAGAGTAGTGAATTTCGATCGAACAATTAAACAATCAAACAATCAAACAATTCTCATTATGGCATACGGTAAAGAAGAGGTGATGGCGTATCACAAGGGCGGCAAGGTCGCGGTGAAGCTTCCGCGCGAACTCAAGACGAAGGACGACCTGTGCCTCGCCTACACGCCCGGCGTCGCGCACGCCGTGAAGGCGATTGCGGCGACTCCCGACGATGTCTACGCCTGCACCGCGAAGCCGAATCTCGTTGCGGTCGTCTCCGACGGCTCGGCGATCCTCGGCCTCGGCGATCTCGGCGCGACCGCCTCGATTCCCGTGATGGAGGGCAAGGCCGTCCTCTTCAAGGCATTTGGCGACGTGGACGCCTGGCCGGTGCCCGTGAATCACTGCCGCATGGACGGCAAGAACACCGGGAAGACCGATCCGAAGCGCGTGATCGAGGCCGTCAAGATGATCGCCCCGCAGTACGGCGGCGTCAACCTCGAGGACATCGCCTCCCCGGCCTGCTTCGAGATCGAGGACACGCTCGACCGCGAGCTCGACATCCCCGTCTTCCACGACGACCAGTGGGGCACCGCCGTCATCTCGCTCTCCGGCGTCATGAACTTCGCGAAGCTCGCCGGCAAGGCGCTCAAGGACCTCAAGGTCGTCATGAACGGCGCGGGCGCCGCGGGCATCCGCATCTGCGACATGCTCAAGGCCGCCGGCGTCGTCGACGTCACGATGTGCGACACGAAGGGCACGATCCGGAAGGACCGCACCGACCTCAATCCGTTCAAGGCGAAGCACGCCGTCGAGACCCAGGCGATGACGCTCAAGGAGGCCCTCGTCGGCGCGGATGTCTTCATCGGCGTCTCCGCGGCGAACGTCCTCTCCGGCGACGACGTGAAGACGATGGCCGACTTCCCGGCGATCTTCGCGATGGCGAATCCCGATCCCGAGATCGCTCCCGCCGAAGTGCAGAAGGCTCTCGCCGGACGCCGGTACGTCATGGTCACGGGCCGCAGCGACTATCCGAACCAGATCAACAACGTCCTCGGCTTCCCGTACCTCTTCCGCGGCGCCCTCGACGTCCGCGCGACGACGATCAACGCCGAGATGAAGGTCGCGGCCGCGAACGCGCTCGCGAAGCTCGCCCAGGAGCCGGTGACCCCCGAGGTCGCGGCGCTCTATCCGGACGAGAAGCTCGAGTTCGGCACCGGCTACATCATCCCGAAGGCCTTCGACCGCCGCCTCTTCGTCGAGGTCTCGTACGCTGTCGCCGAGGCTGCCGTGAAGACGGGCGTCGCGAAGTGCCCGCCCGCGGACCTCGCCGCGTACAAGGCCGAGCTCGTGCGCCGCAACGAAGCGCGAATGTAAAATGTAAAATGTAAAATGTAGAATGGAGAATGTCGGAAGTATGCATGGGAGTGTGATGAGAAGACTGTTGGCTGCGATGCTCGTTGCCGCTGGTGCCGTGTTGTCGGAGGCGCAGGCGGAGCCGATCCCGTTCCGCGGCGTGGTGGAAGGCTACTACGGGCGTCCGTGGGGAACGGAGGGACGGCTCTCGCTCCTCAAGTTCATGGGCGAGAACGATATGAACGTCTTCATCTACGGACCGAAGGACGATCCCTACCACCACGGCAAGTGGCGCGAGCCCTATCCGGCGGCGGAGATGGCCGACTTCCAGAAGCTCCTCAAGGTCGCGAAGGCGAACAAGATCCTCTTCACCTGGGCAATCCACCTCGGCGGCAGCTTCAAGAAGGGGAACGAGGCGGACTACGAGGCGCTCTTCCGCAAGCTCGGCTGGATGTACGACGCCGGCTTCCGCGCCTTTGCCGTCTTCTTCGACGACTTCGGCGGAGCCGACGCGGAGTTCCATGCCGAGATCTGCAACCGCGTCGTCACCGACTTCCTCGAGAAGAAGCGGGACTGCGCGCCGCTCGTCATGTGCCCGAACGTCTACTGGGGTTCGGGACACCCCTACCAGAAGACGCTCGGCGAGAAGCTCGATCCGCGCGTCAACATCATGTGGACCGGCGCGTGGATCTGCCACGACATCAACGCGGCGGACGTGAAGAAGATCACCGAGAACTTCCGGCGTCCCCCGTACATCTGGTGGAACTGGCCGGTGAACGACTACTGCCGCACCAAGATCCTCCTCGGGCGCACGTACGGACTCGACCAGGGCGCGTACGCGGGCTTCGTCGCGAATCCGATGGAGAACTGCGAGGCGAACAAGATCGCGCTCTACGGCATCGCGAAGTGGTGCAAGGACCCCGCTCACTTCGATTCGCAGAAGACGTGGGAGGAGTCCTTCGCGAAGCTCTACAAGGATCCCGAGGTCGCGAAGGCGATGCGCGTCTTCGCCGAGCATAACTCCGACCAGGGGCCGAACGGACACGGCTACCGCCGCGAGGAAAGCGTCTCCGTCGCGCCGCTCTGCGCGAAGGCGCGCGACGAGTATGCGAAGATGGGCGCGCTCGCGCCGGCGACGGCCGCGGACCTGCGCGCGCTCTTCAAGGAAGTCGGCAAGGCCTGCAACGTCCTCCTGAAGCTGCCGAAGGGGCGCTATGACCTCGGCTGGGAGATCGAGGGCTGGGTCGAGGCCGAGCGCTACCAGATGGCCCAGGGCCTGAAGGCGCTGGAGATCCTTGAGACGAAGGATGCGGCGAAGCTCCGCCGACTCTACGCCGAGGTCGCCCGGCTCCGCCGCGAGGCCGACGCGGCCGGCGTCCGCCACCAGGAGAAGTTCGCCGCCGCGACCTTCGCCGGCGACCGCAACCACATGAAGAAGCCGTCCGCCTCGACGCGCGAGCTGCAGCCGACGATCGAGCGCATCCTCGAGGGCGAGCTCCGCAAGGCGTACGAGAAGAAGACGGGCAGGTCGTTCGACGCGGCGGGAGGCCTCGCGGGCTTTTCGGACGCGAAGGCGCTGCCGTCGCTCCTCGCGAGCCGCGACGGCAAGTTCGCGGGACTCGCCCGCGTGCAGGAGCAGAAGACCCTCGCGCCGGGCGAATCGTTCGGCCTCCGCGTCCCGGCGAAGTGGGACACGAACTACTTCCACGCGAAGCTCGGCGAGAACGCAGCCGTGAAGGCAGGCGTCATCGAGCTGTCAAAGGACGGCGAGACGTGGACGAAGCTCGACACCGACAACAGCGGCGAGCAGATGCAGAAGCGCCTCAACCCGAAGGACGGCTGGCGCTTCGCGCGCTACCGCAACGTCTCGTCGGCGCCCGTCTCGCTCAAGATCAACCTCTTCAAGTTCGACGTCATCGCCCCCGCCTCGTCCATCGACGAGCTCCTGGACGTTCTCAACTAACACGCTACCGCCATTGATCATTCATCGTTCATCGCTTATCGCTTAAAGGGAGTTTTCATGTCGTACAAGTGGAAGTGGACCAAGGAGGGCCGCATGGCCCAGGTCAGGTTTGTCACGGGCGAGGACATCGCCCGCCTCGCGGAGCTCGACCAGAAGTGCTGGGCCGCGCTTTCGATGCCCACGACGGGCGTCCGCTTCGACGCGCGCATGCTCGAGCTCATGGACACCGATGGCGACGGACGCATCCGCACGCCCGAGGTGATCGCGGCGATCGACTTCCTCAAGGCGAAGAACGTGAACCTCGACGACCTGCTCAAGCCGTCCGAGGCCGACCGGAAGAAGCTCGCCGACGTGCTGGCCCGCCAGGCCGACCTTGCGGCGTCCGCGCCGAGCGCGGCGGACAAGCAGGCGCTCGCGGACTGGGAGGCGAAGGGCCAGACGCCCGAGGTCGCCGTGTTCGGCGAGGCAACGGCGGTCGGCGAGGCCGCGCTCGCGGCGGTCGAGTCCGTCATCGACGCGTTCTTCGCGCCGCCGGAGGACATGCCGCTCGTGACCGAGGCTCCCGACGTGACGCTGCCGTTGCGCGACCACCTCAACCCGAAGCACCTCGAGGCGATCATGGCCTTCGCAGACGCGTGCGTGAAGCCCGTCCTCGGAGACGGCGTGACGTCGATCGACCGCATCGGCTGGAAGAAGGTGAAGGCCGCCTTCGCGCCGTACCGCGCGTGGGTCGCCGCGAAGCCGGTCATGAACGCCGGCAAGCTGGGCGACCTCGTCGACGAGGAGCGCGTGCTGCGCTACAAGCTCCATCTCCTCGAGTTCCTCGAGAATTTCGTGAGCATGCGCCGCCTCTACGCCGCCGACGAGTCCGCGACGTTCCAGATGGGCACGCTTCGCATCGACGGCAAGGAGATGTCGCTCTGCTTCCACGTCGCGAGCGAGGCGGCGCACAGCGCGCTTTCGGGCAAGTCCAACTGCTGCGTTCTCTACCTGAAGCTGACGCGTCCCTCCGAGAAGGCCGAGCGTTCCGTCTGCGCGGTCGTCACCGCGGGTGCGGTCGCTCAGCTCTATGTCGGGCGCAACGGCGTCTTCTTCGATCGCGACGGCAAGGACTGGGACGCCGTCGTCACCAAGGTCGTCGAGAACCAGGTCTCGCTCGCCGAGGCGTTCTGGGCGCCGTGGCGCAAGCTTGGCGAAGGCGTCGCCTCCACCGTGAAGAAGTTCCTCGGCGCCAAGCAGTCCGCCGCCCAGGCGACGGTCGACGCGAGCGCGCAGAGCACTGAGGCCGGCGGCGCGGCGATGGCCTCGAGCGTGGCGGCGATCGGCATCGGCATCGGCATGGTCACGGCGGCGGCGGCGTCGCTCATGGCCGTCGTCTCCGGGATGAACGCCAAGGAAGTCGCGATCTCGATCGTCGCGCTTGTCCTCGTCGTGTCGCTGCCGAGCATGATCCTCACCTGGTTCAAGCTCCGCAAGCGCGATCTCGGCGCGATTCTCAACGCCGGCGGCTGGGCCGTCAACCGTCCGATGTACTTCTCGATGAAGCGCGCGCGCGCCTTCACGAAGTGCGCGCCGAACCCGATGTGGCTCAGCACGCTGCTGTCGATCGCGCTCGTCGCCGGAATCATCTGGGGACTCGCCGCGTACCAGGACTACCGCGAGAAGAAGGTCTGCGAGGCCGAGGCTGTCTCCGTCGAGGCCAAATGATTTTCCCGTCCATCTATTGCCTAACCGCTCCTAAAATTGTATAATAAGCACCGTGAGAACAGTGAACAAGGTGAAGTACGGCAGAATCCTGCTGAAACTTTCGGGTGAA
>CAMEZU010000057.1 GCA_945947925.1 uncultured Verrucomicrobiota bacterium | reverse complement strand
GCCAATGGGCGCGGGTCGACGACAAATCGAATCGGTCGCGCTCTGCGTGTGGCAACGCCACCTGCGGAATGTTTCAACACTTTCGAATCGCACCCCGGTATCATAGAGGTTGGCAGGTCTTCAACCACTGTCCAAACAAGCGGTCGTAAACAACATAGCCGTCGTCACGACGATACAGAATCTCATCCTTGACGAGCGAGTCAATCGCAAAGCGTACGCTGGAAGCCGCACGCAGATGATGTCGTCGCCCGAAATCCCCGGACATCGGTTCCGCCACAACACCTTCTGCCGCCACAGCGCGAAGCAATTCAACAGCCCCTGGCGTGCACTTCGAAAGGATATAGCCGTAATTCGTCGTATTCTCCTCCAGCAAGGCAATAATCGCCTCGGCCGCCTCGGCCGCCGTCGGACGAACAATCCCCCGTGCATAGAGCTCTTTCATCACCGCCTGAACATACCAGGTGATCCCTTCGAATCGGTCGTAGACGTAGTCAAAGGTCGCCTCCGGCAGAATCCGATTCCCTTTACGAAACAGCTCCGAAGCAAAGCGAAAGTAAGTCTCTCGATTAATCACCCCGAGCGACATCGAGGCCGTTGAATTGAAAAACGGCCGCTTCGGCGAGTGAAACATCTCCGCCATCATGTGCAGACGAGACCCGGCAAAGATGAATCCGACATTGTGCATGAACTGGATCTTCGATCGCAAAAGCGCCTCCACGCCCTTCTCCGGGTAGTCCGCAATCTGCTGAAATTCGTCTATCGCCACAATCGTGCGCCCCTTCCGGGACTGCAGATACGCAAGAATCGATTCCAGCGAATCCTGCGCATTTGCTGATTCTATGTCAAAGCTGAACTTAGGACGACCAGAAAGTTCGTCTAAAGTCATTGTCGGACGGAATCCACGCGCAAACTCGGAGACGGCCTTGAACGCCTTGTCGAGCGGCGTCTCGACCGCTTCCGCGACGGCACTTGCCAGCGTACGGGCGAAATCAGCAAGATTGCGCGTCGGGTACAGATCGACATAAACCGTCTTGACACCCCGTCGCTTGTCCAGGAAATGAAGCACCTGTCGAATCAGTCCCGTCTTGCCATAACGGCGCGGAGCAAGTAGTGTCGTATTGAGATCATTGTCAAGATTCGATATCAGCTTCTCCGTTTCCGCCTTGCGGTCGCAGAAATATTCCGGCCCGGCATATCCAGCCGTAAGAAAAGGATTGGCGATTTTCATGAGCAAATTATAACACACACCCCTTCTGCATTACAAGTATCTTATTACAAGATTACTGTAATAATACCCCTCGCGAAAGCCCCCTTCCACACCATGATCTGCAATGGGACTCACGGGTAGGTGACGGCGGGCGGACCGAAGAGCAGGACGGACGGATTATCGATACGTATCATGTCGATATTCCTCCAAGCCCATCCGGGCGAGCCAGTCTAGGAAACGTCGGTTGCTGAAATCGAGATTGTGCGCGATCGTATCGAGCGCATAAAGCGTCGGATCGAAAAGCGGCTTGCTCCTCGACAGGAGCGTCGAAAGCGCGGCGACCGGACGGATCACCGCCATCGGCAGCGTACGCTCCTTCAATCGCTTGCCCGGCAGGAACTCCGCCGCCAGCTCACGGTAATAGTCACTGACAGTCACCCGCCGCGAATCGAGCACCGTCACGCCCTTCCCGCCGGCTTCGGGCAGCACCATCGCCGCGTGCAGCGCCCGGCAGACGTTCTCGACATGCGCGAGCGGCCAGCGGTTCCCGCCCTTCCAGCGTCCGAAGTGAAACGCATAAGGCGAGCTCTTCAGGTACGCCACCGTCCGCGGGGTGATGGACGTATCGCCGCGTCCGTAGATGACGCACGGCCTCACACAGGAGAAGCGCTCCGCCGGGAGATGTTCGGCGAGCCACTGCTCGGACATGATCTTGTACTCGATGCGATACGGCTTCTTCACCGTCTCGTCAAACCGCAGCGCGTCTTCGCCTTCGCCGTGAAAGTCGTGGAGGCCGTAGACATCCGCCGTCGACAGATAGACGAAACGCCTGACGCCCTTCTCCATCGCCACCATCGCCAGGCGCTTGACCGCCTCGTAATTCGCCTCGCGAAACCACGCGTCGCGCCCGACATCGCTCGCCCGTGCGGCGACATGAACGACAAAGTCGACCGGCCCGTCGAAGAGCGCCGCGACTTCCGACGCCTCGGTGATGTCGCACGTGCGGATTTCCGCACCGGACGTCTTCAAACGGTCGGCGACGTTGCGATGCACCGTTCCGATTACGCGATATCCGAAACGCACGAAATACTCCGCCGCATTCGATCCGACATAACCGCCGGCACCGGTGAGAAGAATCGTTTCCATTGGCCCTACTCCTCGAAGAGACCTTGCCAGTACCGCGCGACAACCGCCAGACGATCCTCCGGCGCAACGGCACGCCAATCGGGCGGGGCTTCCTTCTGACGACCCGTGCGCCCGTCCGTCTTCAGGAGAATCTCGACTGCGGCCGACGCATCACGGAAACCGCCCCGCCCCACCCAAAGGCCGTCGCAAACAGACGTCCCGCGCGGCACGGCGAAAAAGAGCGCATATTCGCCGACACCACCGACCAGCGTCCACCCCGGCTCGACGCCGGCCGGCAACAGCGCGCGCAGTTCGGGCGCGAGCACGCGGTCGCAGTCGATCTCCAGATGCAACCCGGGATTGACGCGGCGGAAATTCTCCAGTGCATCAAAGAAGCCGCCGCTTGTATCGGTGGCGAAAAGCGTCCCGGAAGGCACGGGATCGCGCCAGGACGGAAGCGGCACGGGATGTCCGAGCGCAACGGCCGCATTCGCAAGGCCCAGCGGATCGGAGACGTAAAGATCGAAATCAACCCGCGCTGCGGCCACGCGACGCACGGGACGCGCGGCGTGTCCGAACACCGTGGCGCTCCAGCTCCATTCCGACGCCATCGCGACATCGCCGCCGATCACCCGCGCGCCGTAATGGGCGAGCACGTCCTGCACGCCTTCGGCGACCTGTTCGTAGAACGACGGCGGATCGGACGGCGAACACGTCCAGACCTGGGTCAGCGCCTCGGGCCGCGCACCGGATGCGAGCAGATCGGTGCACGCGCCCGTGGCCATGAACCGTCCCATGTCGCGTGGGGACAGTCCCGCGAGGAAATCCTCGGCAAGGGAAAACGCATCGGACGAAACGAGCAGCATGCCCGGTCCGAACGGTACGGCGTCGGCATCCGATTCATACGGACGCAGACCGTGAATGCGCTGTAGCGCACGGATGAAATTTTCTTCGTTCATGGACAGATCAGATTCAGGCGTCGATCGTCAAAACGGATTTCCACGGGAAGCCTGCCCTGCGGATCGCCGTCGAACTCCACCGGAAGATCCTCTGATGAAGTGACCCGTCGCGATTCGCGACAGATGATAAGCTCGCCACAGGGCTTGCCGCGATAGAGACGCCACAGGAGGCGCGGCCAGCCGAAGAAGCCCGGACGCCGGACGGACCAGACGGCATATTCGTCATCCCGCAGTTCCGGCAACGCGAGCTTGAGTCCGCCGGCGATGAACGGGATGCGCGTAACGAGGACGTGCAGCCGGTCGGCGAGAAGCTCGTCCCCCAGTCGGACGGAGTAGGCGTACGAACGGAACAACGCACGAAGCAAAGCAACGAACGTGCCGAAGCCGTCGCCGAGTTTCGGCCGCAGCCGATTGGCCACGGCGGCGACCTCCGCACCGATACCGAGATTGAGCGAACAGAAGAAGGCGCGTCCGTTGGCCGTCAGCACGGGAATTGCACGCGTTGCACCCGCGCGCAAGAGACTGATCGCCCCCTCGGGATCGGTCGGTATCGCATGCGTGCGGCAGAAGTCGGGACTCGTCCCCGTATAAAGGACACCGAACTTGAGCCTCGCGTCCTCATTCTTCAAGACGCCTTCGGCGACCGCGCGAATCGTGCCATCCCCGCCGCACGCCACGACCGCCTCAAAGCCGTGTGCTGTACGCGCCCGTTCATACGCGTCTTCAATCGATTCCAGGATCACGAACTCGCCCTCGGGCAACCTCTCGGCGAGACTCCGCCAGCGGCGCCCCGATCGGCCGCCATGGGAGGATGGATTGACGAGAACGAGCAACCGCTTCATCGGTAGATCCCCACATCGGTATACACCTTGGTCGGCGTGCCCGGCTGCCAGGCCGCGACAAGGCGCTCGGTCTCCTTCCAGGGAAGCGGCAGACGATCGCCGGCGACGGCGGCGATTTCCGCCGCACGCGTCTGACACGTCCATTCCTCGCACGGAACCGCAAAAGCCTTGCGCATGCGCGCGTAAGCCGTCTCAAAGGGAACGTCGCGCAAGTTGCCGAAGGAGATGTTTACGAACTCGCACGGCTGCACTTCACCGCTCGCCCCGACATAAAAGCGGTCGATGCCGCCGCAACAGCAGCCGAGCATCTCGGGCGACTCTTCGTAGACCTGTGCCGTCAGAACGGGCGCGTGGCGCGAACCGGACGAATTGTAGCGGACCTGCGCGGCCTTGGCGAGAGCAATGGCCTCGCGATGAAGGGACGCGTCAAACGTCTTGCCCATCCACGCCCCGCACGCCTTCGGATGGATGAGCTGGATGTAGTCGCACCCGCGTTCGGCCGCAAGGTCCATGATGCGGTCGATGCCGCCGTCCACGACCTCGCGGTCCGTCAGCACCGTATTGAAGCCGACGAGCACCCCTTCGTCCTGACAGTCGCGCAGGAAATCGAGCGCCCGCTTCCAGGAGCCGGGCATGCCCGTGAAGGCGTCGTGTTCGCCGGGATCGACGGAATGGATGGACGACATGACTCCCGTCACGCCCAGCTCGCGCATCCGACGGATCTTCTCCGGGGTCGCGGCGTGGCCCGTCGAATTGACCCAGACCTCAAGCCCCTGGACTTCCCGCAAAACCGCTTCCAGCCGCTCGAACCTGAGCATCGGCTCCCCGCCTTCGATCGCCCAGGCGACGATGCCGAAATCACGCATCTTGCGGACGTTTTCAATCAGAATTTCCAGCGGCAGCTCGTTCGGATCGTCCTTGCGCTGATAGCAGTGCGGGCACTTGTACGCACAGGCCTTGGAAATCGACAGGACGACGCTCACGGGGCGCGGCGGCCGGCAGATGACCTTGTCCTCCAGCGCCGTGAAGAACGCCTCGCTCGGATACCGCGGCATGTAGAAGTCGAGCTTGTACTCACCGCTCGCCATCTTCACGAGCTTGTGCCTGAAGAAGATGCTGGTAAAACGCGACGCCTTCAGGAGCGCCGAAGGCGACTTATAGCGCCACGCACACGCAAGCGACATGCGCGCGTAGAAGAGCAGCTTTCCGAGTCCCGTGATGTTCCTACTCTTTTTCATCGCGATACCAGAGGAAAAGAAGTTCGATTGCGACCAGCGAGAGAAGACAGACGAACCAGCTTTGGTCGGAAAACTGAAAATGCAGGAGCGCCACGCAAAGTTGACAATTCCGTTTCGTCAACCGATGATAATGTTTCCAGACCAGAGCATCGAAGAAAAAGATAATCAAAGCGAGTACGATAAGAAGAATCAGTGCAAGCCCCGGGCGACAAAACGTAAACAAAAGATAGACGAGCCAATACGAGCACAGGCCAATCACCGAAATAAAAAAGGCGAATGGAGGGCAAAGCGTCTGCAGAGTTCGTACGCCGGCGACGCGATCGCCCGCGACGTCTTTATAGTAACTGTTATGGCACATCAGGAAATGAACGGGCAAAACCCAAATCGCCAGATAGAAAAGAACCTCGTCAAGTTCCATAATCCCACCAAGCGAACCGACATAGCCGAACAGCGCACAGCACGTAATCGCGCAGGCATAGACGAGACAATTGATGACCGGCACACGCTTCAAGAACGAATAGGCGATGTTCAGAATTCCGCCAATGCCCAGAAAGGCAAGCGTCCATGGCGAAAGGATGAAACCAATGACGGCGATCGAGCCGAGTCCGACGAGCGAAACCGCAAAGGCCGGAGCCGGTTTGAGCGCCCCCGTCACCATCGGACGGTGCGGCGCGTTGATGGCGTCCTCGTGACGGTCGTACCAGTCGCTGAAGATCTGATTGAAACCCCAGGCGAAGAAGCCCATGGTGAAGAGCAGCCAGGTGCGGGATTCCGCGAGGGTGTGTCCGCTCAGAAGGCATCCGACCAACGTCGTCGTTCCTGTCACGAACCCGTAGTAGAGCCGCATCGAGCGGAGGTAGTAGTAGGCGAACGTCAGCATCGAAGCGCCTCCGCCAGGACTTCCGCCGCCTCGTCAATGAGCGCAGGCGTGTGCGTCGCCATGAAGCTCGTCCGCAGGAGCCCTTCCCCCTCCTGCACGCCCGGCGGGATGAACGGATTCGTGAAAACGCCCGCCTCGAAGACGCGCTGGGCGACGGCCAGGGTTGCGGGCGTACCGCCGAGGAACACGGGGAGGATCGGCGTGATGTTCGTCTCGGCCCCGGACTTGAGGGGTATGCCGCGCCGGACGAAAGCCGCGCGCGCGGCGTCCGCAATCGTGCGCAGATGATCGGGAAGTTCGGGATGCCGGCGGAGGTGCCGGAGCGCGGCGAGCGCAACCGCCGCACTCGCAGGCGGAATCGAGGCGGAGAAGATGAACGGCGCGGACGCATGTCGGAGGAAGTCGATGACCGTCCGGTTCGCCGCGACATAACCGCCGAGGGAGGCGAGCGACTTGGAGAACGTACCCATCAGGATGTCGACCTCGTCCGCGAGGCCGAAGTGATGCGCCGTGCCGCGTCCGCCCGGACCGATGACGCCGAGTCCATGCGCATCATCAACCATCACCGCCGCACCGTAGGCATGAGCGAGACGGCAGATTTCGGGAAGATCGGCGAGATCACCGCCGAGCGAGAAGACGCCGTCCACGACCACGAGCGCACCGCATCCGTCGGGCACGGACTTGAGCTGCGCTTCCAGATGCGTCATGTCGTTGTGCCGGAAGCGCAGGAGCTTGCCGAGGCACATCTGCGCGGCGCAGTAGACGCTCGCATGCGACTCCTTGTCGCAAATGAGATAATCGCGACGGCCGACGAGTGCGCTGATCACGCCGAGATTCGTCTGAAAGCCGGTCCCGAAGGTAAGGGCCTCGTCCTTGCCAAGGAAGTCCGCCAGTTCCGCTTCGAGTTCGAGGTGAAGGTCGAGCGTTCCGTTGAGGAAGCGCGAACCCGAGCAGCCCGTTCCGTATTTCCCGAGCGCCGACCGTCCCGCCTCGACGACTTCAGGGCAGGCTGTGAGTCCAAGGTAGTTGTTCGAGCCCAGCATAATCCGCCGGCGCCCTTCCATCACCACTTCAACATCCTGCCGCGACTCCAGGCAATGGAAGTACGGATAAACGCCCGCCTGACGCGCGGCTTCCGCGCGCGTATCCTGCAGGCATTTGTGAAAGAGTGCGGTCATCTCGCTTCCGCACGGACCGTTACCGTGGCCTCCTTGACGGACGGGAGGCGCAGGCCGAGGACCTTCGGGGTCGGTTTGCCGGTCGCATTGAATTGAAGATAGGCGGCGTCGGAGCACTCGGCGGGCACGGCCTTCAGAAGCTCGTCCGCAGACGGAGCAGCAAAGGCGGACAGAACGGCGGAGAGGGACAACAAGAAGAGGGGTATGTTTCTCATACCCCCATTATAGCACATAAACCAGCCTCGTTCTACAACACAAGATAGGGCTATCCCATGAAAACAGCTTTTAAAGTTTTATAAAACGTTAGAAACTATTTCATGGTATAATTCTGCACATGAGGAAATATGAACTCAAACCGACACTGTGGCGAACGTATCGTACGCTTGAGAACGAAGACCAGCTTCGTCTGTTCAAGGCGGTGGTGGAGCATGACGGGATGTTGTGCGTCCGTGATTACGCGCGGATGCTCGGATTGCAGGATGACGAGGCTTCCGTTTATCTCCGGCAGCTCAATGCGCGAGGTCTTCTCGGAGTTGTCCGTTCTGACATCAAGGTCTTTTACAACCTAGACAAGGATAGGTCTCTGCCGGAATCGGTCGAGCTTCAGTAGGCGATGAAGGGATATGTCTCCGGAGCGCTGGAAGTCGGCTGGGAAGAGGGCCTGGTGCGGATATTCAAGGGCTTTACACACTTCAATCGCCTGGCGATGATCGTACGCCTGTCCGAAGGTGAGGCGACGCAGGCGGATCTTCGCCATTCGGCAGGGGTCGTCGTGAAGTCGGTCTACCACCATCTCCGCTATCTGTTCAATGCCGGCCTCATCGGATATCGACGGGAGTATCACAAGCCCGACGTCTATTTTCTTATGCCCCAGACACATCCGATTGCCCGAGTGCTGCTCAAGCAGACGCTGCAGGGCGTGTCGAACGGGGCGCGCTACTATAATCCGAGGACGAAAGTCCTAGACGCAGATTCCAAGGCGGTGCTGAAGAAGATTCGAAAAGCAGAAAATCTCACGCGGGGTAATGTCTCTGCACGGCGAGGCACGGGCAAGAAACACCATCGTCTGTCCAAAGCTGCGGAGAAGGCCCTGGAAAGGTGAAGTTGCTCCAGGGCGTAGACCGGCTGGAGATATATTGAGAGGCGGATATGTACAGGATACTGTTGGCTGAGGATGATCGGATGTTGTGCCGGAGCCTGACGGAAGAACTGCAGCAGGAGGGGTATGAGGTTGTGGCCGTTGGAAACGGGCGTGCGGCCGTGGAGGTGTTTGCGCAGCGGTCGTTCGACCTGGTGCTGCTGGATGTCGGCATGCCGGTCATGGACGGCCTTGCGGCCTGCCGGGAGATACGCAGGACCGACCTGCTCGTGCCGGTCCTCTTCCTCTCCGCGTTCGATGACGATCTGACGCACATCAGCGGGTTGAAGGCGGGCGCAGACGACTACATGGACAAGACCATTTCAGCGGAGG
>CAMEZU010000056.1 GCA_945947925.1 uncultured Verrucomicrobiota bacterium | reverse complement strand
TGCTGGTGCTACCGTAGGGGCGTTGCCCTGTGGGATGTATACGGGGAGCGCTTGCCTGCTTATCCTCGGGATGTCTTGGCGTTGGTCAATCGGCTGGATGAATGTGCAAGCCTAGACATCGGGGCGAGCGTGAGCGAAGCCCGTCTGCGTCTGTCTGCGGTTTCGATTTGAAAGGCTTGATGTCTTCGACGGGGACAGTCCCCGTTTGAGCTTCGTACTGATTTGCGAATCCGTGGCGGACGATGGGTGAAACACAGAGCGCCCTTCGGGCGTCGAAGGCGAGGGTGACTGGAGGGGTGCTTTGCGTCGGGCGTCAGCCTTCTTCGGCGAGCCGATGGGTCCCGTGTGGGGCGGAGCAGGAACTCATTGGACACTCTCCGCTTACCGTTGCGGAGCAACGGCTCCAAAACAGGCGGAAAGAAAGCGGTGGCACTTTCGTGGGGAATTTGGGATAATATCGTCGTCTAACACGAGGAGACTTATGAAGGTTCTGATTCTGAATGGCAGTCCGCATGCCGAGGGCAATCTTTCCGTCGCGATCAACGAGCTGAAGAAGACCTTTGCCGAAGAGGGTGTCGAGGTCGAGCGGGTGGACGTCGGCAACAAGAACATCGTCGGCTGCAAGGCCTGCTTTGCCTGCGGCGGACTCAAGCGCTGCGTGATTGACGATCTCGTCAACGAGACGCTGCCGAAGTTCGAGGCGGCGGACGGACTCATCCTCGCCTCGCCGGTCTACTACGCCTCGCCGAACGGATCGCTCGTCTCGTTCTGCGACCGACTCTTCTTCGCCTCCAAGTTCGACAAGCGCATGAAGGTCGGTGCGTCCGTCGCCGTCGCGCGCCGCGGCGGCTGCTCCGCGACGTTCGACGTCCTCAACAAGTACTTCGGCATCTGCGGGATGCCGGTCGCGTCGAGCCAGTACTGGAACCAGCTTCACGGTGCCGCGCCGGGCGAGGCCGCGCAGGACGCGGAGGGCCTCCAGACGATGCGGACGCTCGCGAAGAACATGTCCTTCCTCATGAAGGCGATTGCGCTCGCCAAGGAAAAGTACGGCCTGCCGTCCGTCGAGGACCCGATCAGGACGAGCTTCATCCGCTGACGCTCTTTCATGCAGGTCGAAATCTGGTCGGTGTCGAGGCTGTCCGAGGCGGATCGCCAGGCGATGGAGGGTCTCTACCGGGCGCACTACGACGGCGCCCCGGCGGAGGCCTTTCGCCGCGACCTGGCGGCCAAGGAACGGGCGATCCTCCTGCGTGACGCCGAAGGCGTGCGCGGCTTCTCGACGCTGCGCCGCCTGACGGTCGGGGGACGCAAGGTGCTCTTCAGCGGCGATACGGTCGTGGCCGCGTCCTGTCGCAACCAGACCGGTCTCGCCGGGGCGTTCGGCCACGTGATGCAGCGCCTCGCGCAGGAGGGCGGCGAACCCTATCGCTGGCTGCTCATCTGCAAGGGTGCGCGCACCTATCGCTTCCTGCCGACGTTCTTCCGCCATTTCACGCCGGGCGCGGTCGAGGAGCCGGCCCTGGCGGCGGAGCTCCGCGCCATCGCGTCCGAACTCTTCCCCGACGCCTACGATCCGTCGACGGGCGTCCTTCATTTCGCGGCGGACAAGGACCGCCTGAGGACGGATGTCCTTCGGCGCGATCCCGAGTCCGTCCGTTTTCGCACGCTCAATCCCGGCTGGACGCAGGGCGACGAGCTCTGCTGCCTTGCGCCGCTTGATCTCGGCAACCTGAACGCCCTCGGCTGGCGCGTGATCCGCGATGTCTCGCCGGTCTGGTACGAGTAGGCGTCCATGCGCGTTTTCCTCGCCAATCTCCTGTGGTTTCTCTCGACGCTCCCGGACGCCGTGCGCTTCGCGTGGGCGGTGCGTCATCCGGTCCGGGCGCAGGCGCGGGTTGCGCGGCGGCGCAAGCCGACGCGTCCTGAGGACATTCTTCTCCACGAGCCCACGAGCGGCACGACGGGCGGCACGAAGTGGATTCCCTACACCGAGCAGCTGCGGCGCGAGTTTATGCGCGCGGTGAATCCGTGGATGGCTTCGCTCTACCTGCGCCATCCGGGACTCTTCTTCGGCACGCATTACTGGATCATCTCGCCCTACACGGAGGTGAAGTGTCCGGCGGACGGGAAGCGCTGCGGTTTTGCCGAGGACCGCGAGTACCTGGGTTCGTTTCGCTGCTGGCTCACGCGGACGCTTTTCCCGTTACCGGCGAGCCTGGCGCTCGAGCGCGATCCCGAGCGGCATCTCCGGCGCACGGCGGAAGGACTCCTCGCCGCGCGCGACCTCGGCCTCGTGTCCGTCTGGCATCCCTCGGCTTTCCTGCGCCTGCTCGCCTACATGCGCGATCACGCGGCGGAGCTGGCGGAGGGTCCGCGCCGCGCGGCGCTCGCGGAAGGGCGCTATGCGGACCTTTGGCCGCGGCTCAGGCTGATCAGCTGCTGGGACGCGGCGTTCGCGCGGGCGGATGCGGACCGGCTCCGGGCGCTGTTCCCGAAAGTCGAGGTCGAGGGGAAGGGGCTTCTCGCGACCGAGGGCGTCGTGACGTTCCCGTGGTTCGGGCGGCGCGTGGCGGCCGTGACGTCGCATACGCTCGGTTTCGTGCCGGTGGACGCGCAGGGCGAGCCGACGGGGGCGCCGGCGTGCGGCGTCGGGGAGGTCGCGCGCGGCGGACGCTATGCCGTGCGGCTCACGACGGGCAACGGCTTGACGGACTATCCGCTCGGCGACGTGGTCGAATGCACGGGCTTTGTCCGCAAGACGCCCGTCCTGGAGTTCCTCTTCCGCAGCGGCGGCTGGGTGGACCTGCACGGCGAGAAGATGAGTCCGGCGTTCGCCGGCGAGGTGCTCGAGCGCCTTGCCGCCGCGCATGGGCGTCCGCGCTTCGCCGTCTTCGTGCCGCGTGACGACCGGCGCGGCTACGTGCTGCGCTGGGAGGGTCCCTCGCTGCCGACATCGGCGGAAACCGAGGAGCTCCTCGCGGCGAACTACCATTACGCCCACGCGCGCGACCTCGGCCAGCTCGAGGCGGTGCGGATCGTGTCCGTGACCGACGGCGCCCGTGCCTGGTGCGCCGAACGGGGCCTCTCCGAGTCCTCCCTCAAGGTCCCCCCGCTCGTCGCCGGCGCTATCCGTTCGGGTACTTTCATCGCTCCCTCAAAATGCTATAATTGTCCCAGCTGAAAGGAAATACCATGCAGATTACGACACGCGAATTCTTGAGGAAACTGGGACTGGGCGGTGCGGCCGTCGCAACGGGGGCGGCCTTTGCCGATGAGTACGTGCCGGACATGAGCAAGCTGCCGAAGGGCAGTTGCGGCGATCCGCAGAACGTCTGGTTCGGCAAGCACATCTTTCCGCTCGAGCATACGATGACGGACGGACCGAGCTGCTTCCTCAAGGACGGCAAGGTCTGCGAGCCCGCGAAGGAGCTGCCGGTCTTCCACGAGACCGACGTCGTGGTCGTGGGCGGCGGTCCTGCGGGCTTCGCCGCGGCTCTCTCCGCCGCGCGCGCCGGAGCGAAGGTCGCGCTCGTCGAGCGGTACGGGTCCCTGGGCGGACTCTTCACCAACGGCATGGTGCTCATCATGCTCGCGACCTCGCGCCATACGGGCGGCCGATGGGATCTTGTCACGCGCGGCGTCTGCGAGGAGTTCATGACGCGCGTCGGCCAGTACGGCACGACCTTTTCCAGCCAGCCCCAAAATACGTGTCCGAAGAAGCACTGGCTCCCGACGGTCGATCCCGAGGCGGCGAAGTTCCTGATGGACGAGATGGTGGCCGAACAGAAGAACCTCGAGATGTTCTTCCACTGCTGGGGCGTGGACACGATCCAGGACGGCGACAAGGTGCTCGGCGTCGTCTTCGAGTCGAAGGAAGGCCGTCAGGCGATTCTCGCCAAGCAGGTCGTCGACTGCACGGGCGACGCGGACATGCTCTTCAAGGCGGGCGGCGACTACAAGCAGATCACGGCGGCGACCTCGACGGTCTTCCGCTGGGCCAACATGGACACGATCGTACCGCCGAAGGGCGAGAAGCCGAAGTGGCCCGACCGCGGCAACGAGGGAAATCCCGACGCCCGCTGGGGCGGCGGCACGATGATGACCGCGAACGCGCTCTCTGTTCGCGATCTCACCCGCGTCGAGATCGCGCAACGCAAGGAGAACTGGAAGAGGGTCCAGGCCATGCGCGCGACCCCGGGCTGGGAGAAGGTCTATACCTCCAGCTCGGCTTCGCAAATCGGCGTGCGCGGCACGCGCCTTGTCGACGCCGAGCTCGTCATCGGGCGCAAGGAGATCTTCGAGGGGCTCACGTTTGACGACTGCATCGGCTGGTGCGGACACGACGGCCCCCATGCGGCCTTCGCCATTCCCTACCGCCAGCTCTTGCCGAAGAAGATCGACAATCTCCTCTGTGCGGGCCGTTGCCTCGGCAAGGGCGATACGATCGACACGTTCCGCCTGATCTGTCCGTGCTTCGTGACCGGACAGGCCGCCGGCATCGCCGCGGCGCTGGCGGCGCAGAAGGGCGTCACGCCCCGCGCGCTCGCGTTCTCCGACCTTGCGCGGGAACTCGATCGGCAGAACGTCTATCACGGCTGATGGCGGGCGTCTTCCGTTCGGTCGGACTTGACTACAGGGCGGCGGATACCGCCGCCCTGGCACGGTGTCGCGCAGCGCTGGAGAAGCTTGATGCGCCCCAGCGTCTCCTCCTTTTCACCTGCAACCGCAGTGAAGCTTTCTACTGGGAGGAGTCCTCATCACGCGATTCTGTTGCACGCGAAGGGGACTCTCGCGTCTACGTCGGATCGGCCGCCCTCGCGCACCTTTTCCGCGTCGCGTCGGGACTCGAATCCATGGTCTTCGGCGAATACCAGATCCTCGGCCAGCTCAAGGACGCCTATGCCGCAGCGCAGGCCGCAGGCACGGTCGGCAAGCAGCTGGACCGCATCCTGCGGGACGCCATCACGTGCGCGAAACGCGTCCGCACCGAGCTCGACCTCGGCGCCGTTTCGCCGTCCGTCTGCCGCGCGGGCCTCGACCTCGTTGCGACCCGCACCGGCTTCGCGGGACGCCGAGTCTTCGTCATCGGCAGCGGCAAGACGGGCACCCTCGCGGTGAAGATCGCGTCCGAAAAGGGCGCGGCCTCGATTGCGGCCTGCAACCGGAGTCCCGAACGCGCGCAGCACCTCGCGCGCGACTACGGCGTGACGGTCGTGGACTATGCCGACCGCTATGCGGCGATCGCCGCGAGCGACATCGTCGTCTCCGCCACGGCCTCGCCGCACGTCGTCGTCGAGCGCGCGCGGCTTGCTCTGACGCATCCGGTCACGTTCCTCGACCTCGCCGCGCCGCACGACGTGGAGCCGTCCGTCGCAGACCTTCCCGGCGCGACGGTCCTCTCGCTCGAGACGATCGGCGAGCTCGCCCAGGGCGACCGCGACGAGCGCGCCGCACTCCTCGCCGCCAGTCGCGTCATCGTCTCCGAAGCCGTCGCGAAGACCGCCGCCTGGCTGAACACGTTGGGCGGCGTCTGCTCAAGCTCCTCTTCTGCCAAATGATATAATATCTGCATGACCTATCGTATCGGAACGCGCGGCTCACGGCTCGCGACGGTTCAGGCGTCCCTTGTGCGGGACCGCCTCGCTTCCGCGTACCCGGAACACGGTTTCGAGCTTGTGCCGATCGTGACGAAGGGGGACCGCGTGACGGATCGTCCGCTCTCCGCCATCGGCGGAAGCGGGGTCTTCGTCCGGGAGATCGAGCGGGCCCTGCTCGCGGGTGAGATCGACCTCGCGGTCCATTCGATGAAGGACCTTCCCGCCGAGCAGCCCGAAGGCCTCTGTCTGGCGAAGGCCTGGACGCGCGAGGATCCGCGTGACGCGCTGGTCGTGTCCCCGACCTGCCTGCGCTCTCGCAGGGTGCCCGGCTCGGATGATTCGCTTGATCTCCTGCCTCCCGGTGCGACGGTCGCGACCGGGAGCGTGCGGCGGACGCTGTTCCTGAAGCGGAAGCGTCCCGACCTCCGTGTCGTCGACATCCGCGGCAACGTCGACACGCGGCTCCGAAAGCTCTTCGAGCCGGCGGCGGACGAGCTGCGGCTCGATGCGATCGTGCTGGCGGCGGCAGGACTCAGGCGGCTCGGGCGGGAGGACGCCGTCACGGCGTATCTCGATCCGACGTGGATGATCCCCGCGCCGAACCAGGGGCAGCTCGCGATCGAGCTCCGCGCGGCGTCCGAGAGCCTGAAGGCGATGGTCGATGCGCTCGGGGACGACGAGGCCGAGGCCATGGCGCAGGCCGAGAGGTCCTTTCTGAAGGCGACGGGCGCGACCTGCCACGAGGCTGTCGCCGCCTATGCGCATGTCGTGGACGGCGAACTCAAGCTGGAGAGCTTTTACGAAAAGCCGTCGTCTTAATGCCTTGTTCATCCGTCCGATGTCCATCCAAACATCCAAACCTCCTCAACATCCAATCCTCCCGGTCGTCCTGGTCGGGGCGGGTCCGGGAGATCCCGAACTCATGACCCTGAAGGGACTCAAGGCGATCCGCGCGGCGGACTGCATCGTCTACGACAGGCTCGTGTCGCCGGAACTCCTCGGGAAGGCGAAACCAGGGTGCGAGCTCGTCTATGTCGGGAAGGAGACGCACAACCACACGCTGCCGCAGGAGGAGATCAACGCGCTTTTGGCGGAGCGGGCGGGACGCGGACTCCAGGTCGTGCGGCTGAAGGGCGGGGATCCGTTCGTCTTCGGACGCGGCGGCGAGGAGCTCAACTTCCTGCGGGCGCGGGGCATCCCGTGCGCGGTGGTGCCGGGCGTCACCTCGGCGGTGGCGGGTCCGGCGGCGGCGGGGATTCCCGTGACGCATCGGGGCGTGGCGAGCGGTTTTCACGTCTTCACGGCCCACGACCGGAACGATGCGCTTGCGGATATCGATTTCGCGGCGCTGGTGAAGGCCGGCGGCACGTGTGTCTTCCTGATGGGGCTGTCGCTGGTCGGTGAAATCGCGGCGCGGTTCGCTTCCGCTGGTGCCGCCCCGGTGACACCGGTCGCCGTCATCTCCCGCGCGACGCTGCCGGAGCAGCGCGAGGTGCGCGGGACGCTGGCGGACATCGCCGCGCGCGTCGGGGAGGCGGGGCTTGTCTCGCCGGCGGTCATCGTCGTAGGCGGTGTCGTGGAGGCGTGTCCGTGAGGTGGCTCGTGCCGAGGATCGGGGACGCCGAGTCTGCGGTAGCCGCGCGCCTGCGTGCGGAAGGAAACGAGGTCGTCGAGGTGACGGTCGGTCGGATCGTGCGGCTTCCCGTGGTGTTGCCGCCGTGCGACTGGCTGGTCGTCACGAGCCGGCACGCCGTTCGCGCGCTGGCCGGCCTGCGACGGACGGGACGTCCGTCGCTTCCTGAGGGGGCGCTGGCAGTCGGTCCGAGGGTGGCGGTTGTCGGTCCGGCGACGGCTGCTGCGGCAGCGGCTGCAGGCGTTTCCGTTGCGTTTCGTCCGTCCCGTTCTGACAGTGCGACGCTGCTGGCGGAGCTGGGACCTCGGCTCAGGCCGACGGACCGCGTGGTGCGCCTGAAGGCGCGGAATGCGGCGGATTCGCTCGCGGCGCTGGCGGCGGTTTGCGATTACACGGCGGTCGATGCGTACGAGAACGTGCCGGTGCCGCTGGGACCGATCGACCTTTCCGCGTATGATGCGGCGTATTTCACGTGTTCGTCGTCGGTTGAGCGGGTGCTGGCGGTCGCGACGGGAAAAACCGTCTGCCACGCGATCGGTCCGTCGACGCAGGCGACATTGGACCGCCTGGGTCAGGGCGCGGGGGCGGGAGCCTTCGAGTCGTAGACCTTCTCGAAGTCCTTGCGGTAGACTTCGTCCAGGGGAATGAAAGCCTGTCCGTTGATTGCAACGGGGTTGATCAGGGACTTCCCGACGGCTTCGTTGACGGCGTAGCGGATGAATTCTGTGCAATAGAGCCGGTCGTCGGTCGAGAGGTCAAAGGCGGAGTCGAAGGGGACGCCGAGCTTCTCGCGTCCCTTGGCGACGAATTTCGGGATGACCGTTGCGGCGTTCGGTCCCGCATAGCGGTAGACGGCGCATTCGAGGGTGTTGGAGTAGAAGCCGCGCCAGTCCTCGACGCGCACGCAGCCGATGCCGGTCGTTTCGTGGGCGTCAGAATGGAGGATGTCCGCCGTGCCGCCGCCGACGCGCGCGACGATGCCGACGTGGGAGAAGCGCTTCTCGCGGGTGGACATGTTGATGAAGTAGGGCGTCCACATTCCCTGTCCGCGGCGGAAGACCAAATCACCGACGGCAACCCCCTCGGGAGGGGATTGCCGCCAGGCCGGTTCGACTGCCGGAGTTTCAGCCTGCGCCGCGCCGCCGAAGAGGCAAAGCGTCAGCGCCAGACCGCAGATCGGTCGAAAGGACCTCACTTCTTCATCGCAACCTTCCACTCGCCGTCGACCTTGACGAGGTCAACGTCCTTCGTCTCGGTCTTGCCGTCCTTCGTGCATTCGATCTTGACCGTGGCCTTGTCGCCGTCGATCTTCGTCTCGACGGCCTTGAAGGTGATGCCTTCGCCTTCCTTCTTCGCCTTTTCCTTCGCCTCGGCGTCGGCCATCGTTTCAAACATCTTCAGGAGCTTCTGGGTGTCCTCGTTGGCGTATTTGCTGGCCTTTTCGATGTTCATCTCTGCCAAGGCTTCGTTGAACTTGATGGCGACGTCGTCCGGACCCTTCGAGCAGCCGGTGAAGCAAAGAACGGCCAGCGCGGCCATGCCGAGCATGCTGAGACACTTCTTCATGTATGTATTTCCCCTTGTTGGTGTTGATTGATTTGGTGATACGGCCCCGTCGTGGAGTCTCCAGTTGGCATCATTATACTAAAAGTCCGTCGGAGAAACAACAAGACCGAGTCGACCATTCATCATTCATCGCTCATACTTCATACTTCTAAAGTAGTCTCATGCAACTGACCGGTCCTTAAGTTAGCGGCATTCGGGTC
>CAMEZU010000055.1 GCA_945947925.1 uncultured Verrucomicrobiota bacterium | reverse complement strand
TCGCCGAGGCCAACGTCGAGGGCCACGAGGCGGGGTATGCCGAGAAGGGCCTCGGCCTGCTGCCCGAGTGGGAGCATTCGATTGTCGAGCGCAACGCGCGCCAGACCGTCTTCTACCGCAACAACGCGTCCGTCGTCTTCTGGTCGATGGGCAACGAGACGGGCCACGGCGACGGCTTCCGTCACGCGATGGCGGAAGTGCGCAAGCTCGACCCGTCGCGCCTCATCCACTGGGAGCGCGGCAACGAGGACGCCGACATCGATTCGACGATGTATCCGTCCGTCGAGTGGCTTGAGAAGCGCGGCAAGCTCGGCAATGCGAAGAAGGGCGGCACGCTCGAGGGCGAAGGCGGCGGCGAGGGCTTCGCGATCTCCGGCCACACCGCCGGCAAGCCGCACATCATGTGCGAATACGCGCACGCGATGGGCAATGCGCTCGGCAACTTCGAGGAGTACTGGCAGACGATCTACGCCTATCCGGCGCTCGCGGGCGGCTGCATCTGGGACTGGGTGGACCAGGCGATCTGGAAGTACACGGACCGCATGGACCCGAAGACGGGCAAGCGCGAGCGCTTCCTCGCCTACGGCGGCGACTTCGACGAGAGCCCGAACGACGGACCCTTCTGCGTGAACGGCGTCGTCGACCCGTTCCGCAACGTCAGCCCGAAGCTGATCGAGATGGGCCACGTCCACCGCAATCTCGTCGTCACGAAGAAGGACGGCGGCTTCGAGCTTTGGAACCGCTTCAGCTTCACCTGGGCCGACACGTACGCGGCCGGGTGGGAGCTGTTCGCGGACGGCGTGAAGGTCGCCGAGGGCACGGTCGACGTGCCGCATCTCGCGCCGCTCGGCCGCGGTCCGCTCGCCCTGACGGGCCTTGACGGGGCGGTGGCGAAGGCCGGGGCCGGCAAGGAGCTGTTCGTCAACGTGACCTTCAGGACGCGCTGCGACGAGGCCTGGGCCGCGAAGGGCTGGGTGGTCGCGCGCGACCAGATCGCGCTGGCGGCGCCGGCCGCGGAGGAGGTGCCCGCCGTGCAGAAGGGCGCGCCCCGCGCGAGCGAGATGGGCGTCGAGGAGACGGAGGACCGGGTGACGGTCGAGCGCGCGCGCACGACGGCGATCTTCGACCGCAAGACGGGTACGCTCGCCGCGCTCTTCATCCGCGGGGTCAACGTGTTCGACGAGACCGTGCCGGGCATCGCGGTCGGTCCGCAGCTCACGTGCCTCCGGGCGATGGTCGACAACGACCGCTGGATGTTCCAGGGCAACACGTGGAGCGAGAACCGGAAGCAGGGCTACCTCTATTCGGGTCTCACCCAGCTGCGCTACCATCCCGGCAAGATCCGCGTCGGCAAGAACGAGGTGACGGTGACGGTCGACGTGTCGGGGGCGAAGGGCTGCGGCTTCACGCACGCGTGCACCTATGTCCTCAACGAGGACGGGTCGGTGACGCTCAGGAACAAGGTGACGCCGTACGGCACGATGCCGGTCGCGCTGCCGCGCCTCGGCCTCACGATGCACCTGCCGCCGCGGCTCGAGCGCATGAAGTACTACGGACGCGGTCCGTGGGAGAACTACGTCGACCGCAATACGGCGAGCTTCGTTGGCCTTTACGCGTCGACGGTGACGGAGCAGTACCAGGAGTATGTGCGTCCGCAGGACAACGGCTGCAAGACGGACGTCCGCTGGGTCGAGTTCACGGACCGGTTCGGCAAGGGCGTGCGCTTCAGCGCGTCCGAGCCGATGATCGTGCAGGCCCTGCACTACGGCTGGGAGGACCTCGAGTTCGCGCGTCACGTGAACGGCCAGCGCCGCTACCGCACGCCGCCCGTGCCGCGGGAGGAGACCGTTCTCAACATCGACGTCCGCCAGACCGGACTCGGCGGCGCGAGCTGCGGTCCGTGGCCGATGGACAAGTACCGGTTCGATCCCAACGCGCCGGTCGAGTGGTCGATGACGATCGAGGCCGCCCGTAAATGAGCCGTCCTGTCGCGCGAGGCGTCGGACACCGGCGTGAGGATCACCGTGCGGCCCGTGGCGCAAGATGTCGACAGGCCCTTGCGTGACGGTGGGGAAAAGTAGTATAATATTCCACCAATGTTTTCATTTTTGAAGAAGAAAAAGCCCGTGCCGGTCGTCTACAAACGGCCTGAGCATTGCATTTCCCGAAAGAACATCGATCCCGATGCTCTGAAGGTCCTCTATCGGCTTTCTTCGCTCGGCTACACGGCCTATCTCGTTGGCGGCGGCGTGCGCGACCTGCTGATGGGGCGCAAGCCGAAGGACTTCGACGTGGGCACGTCGGCGAAGCCGAACGAGGTCAAGCGCGCGTTCCGCAACTGCTTCCTCGTGGGTCGCCGGTTCCGCCTGGCGCACGTGCGGTTTGGCGAGAAGGTGATCGAGACGGCGACGTTCCGCCAGAATTCGCAGACGGTCGGCGAGATCATTGAGCGCGCGGCGGAGGGTCCGCTCGAGGACAACACCTTCGGCACGCCCGAGACCGATGCGCACCGCCGCGACTTCACGGTGAACGGCCTCTTCTACGACATCAAGGACTTCAGCGTCATCGACTGGGTCGGCGGCATGAAGGACATCGAGAAGAAGGTCATCCGCTCGATCGGCGATCCCGAGATCCGCTTCCAAGAGGATCCGGTGCGCATGATGCGGGCGATCAAGTTCTCGGCCCGGCTCGGCTTCACGATTGAGAAGAAGACGATCGCGGCGATGAAGAAGCACCATGCCTGCATCCTGACGGCGTCGGTGCCGCGCGTGTGCGAGGAGGTCTTCCGCCTCTTCACCTACGGCCACAGCGCCGAGGCGTTCCGCCAGATGTGGGCGTGTGGCATGCTGGGCGACCTCCTGCCGGGCCTCGCCGAGTCGATCGGCCGCACGGGCGGGAAGAAGAGTCCGGCCTGGAAGTATCTCGCCGTCCTTGACGACTACGAGCGCATGATGTCCGAACGCGGCTTCGAGGTCTCGAACGGCCTGCGCGCGGCGGTGCTGATGACGGTTCTGCTGCGCGAGGGCGGGAAGGGCGGCTCGGCCCGCAAGGTCATGCAGCAGATGATGGACGCGATCAAAATCCCGAAAGCGACGTACTTCACGGCCGTGCTGCTGATGGAGAGCCTGAACCGGCTGTCCGCGCCGCCTTCCAAGGGGAAGGCCCGCTTTGTCCACAACCGCGACTTCCTGGACGCGCTGGACTACAACCGGATCGTCTGCCGGGCCGAAGGAAGGGACGAGAGCGTCCTGAACGCCTGGTCTGAACTTTACGAAGAGAAAGGAAACAAATGATGAAGATTCCCGAAGAACTGCTTCCCGTTGTCGAATGGTGGGAGAAGAACGGCAAGCGCGCAATCGTCGTGGCGGTCGTCGCGGCCCTGTGTGGCATCGCCTACCTCGCCTGGACGGCGCGCAAGGAGCGTGCCGAGATGGCGACGGCCGAGGCGACGTCCGCCGTGCTGCAGGACTGGAACGCCGTCGTCTCCAATCCGAACGGGGCCGACGCCGACGCGACCGTCGAGAAGATGAAGGAGACGGTCGCCGCGTACGGTACCGGCAACGGTTCCGTGATGAAGCTGCTGCTGGCCGACGCCGACTTCCGGATGAAGAAGTATGACGAGGCGCTCGAGATCTACGACGGCCTCGTCAAGTCCGGCGAGCTGCCGGAGGCGTTCCGCGACGTTCCCGCGGTGGGCCGTGCGCAGGCCCTGGAGGCGCTGGGCAAGTATGACGAGGCGCTCAAGGCCTTCGACGCGTATGTCGAGGAGGAGCCCGACGCCTACCTGACGCTCAACGCCCAGCTGGGTGCCGCCCGCTGCCTGGCGCAGCTCGGCCAGAAGGACGCGGCCGTCAAGCGGCTCGAGGGCCTGATGGCGGCGAAGAAGGCCGACGCGCTGCTGGCCCGTCTCGAGCCGGTCGAGGAGGAGCTCCGCCGCAACGGCCAGATGCTCGGCTTCTACATGCAGATGAACGAGGGCAAGGAGACGCGCGAGATCCAGTCCCTGCGTGACACGATCGAGAAGCTCCGCGGCCAGCTGATGGCCGAGAGCTCGGCTCTCGCCGAGGCGAAGTCCATCCGCTTCACGCTTGACCTGGTGAAGCGCTGGGTGCCGGCCAAGGACCGCAAGGTCGCGGCCGCGCCGACCGTCACGATTCCGGCGCCGCCTGCGCCGGCCACGCCTGCCCCTGCCGCCGCCGAGACGCCTGCGCCAGCCACGCCTGCGCCAGCCGCCGCCGAGACGCCTGCGCCGGCCGCCGCTGAAGCTCCCGCCCCGGCCGCTCCGGCGACCGAGGGAACCGAGGTCAAGTGACGGTTGTCCGCGAGCCGATGTGGGACGACGCTCCGCGCTCCAGAGCGCAGAGCGTCGTTCGTCATTTGACGAAGGTCCTCGCCTCGCTCGGCTGGGCGGCCCGGATCATGGTCGGCTCCCTGGCGGCCTTCCCGTCTGTGCTCTGCCGGCGCACCGGGCGGGCGGACTTCGTGCATCAGCTCTACGTCACCGGCATCCGCACCCTGCCCGTCATGACGGTCGTGTCGCTCTTCACCGGCATGATCCTCGCGCTACAGGTCGGACTCGAGCTCCGGCGGTTCAATCAGGAGATCTATCTCGGCGCCGCGGTGATGATCTCGCTCGTCCGCGAGATGGGGCCCTTCGCCTGCGGGATGTGCCTCGCGGCCTGCGTCGGGTCGGCCATTGCGGCCGAACTCGGCACGATGAAGGTCAATGACGAAATCGCCGCGCTGGAGATCATGTCCGTCTCGCCGATCCGCTTCCTCGCCGCCCCGCGCGTCCTGGCGCTTGTCGTCATGTCGCCCCTGCTGGCCTTCTACTGCTGCATCGTCGGGGCGATGGGCGGGGGACTCGTCGGGGTCACCCAGCTCGGCGTCGACTTCACCCAGTACATGGCGAGCGCCGTCGGCATCGCCGAGGTCAAGGACCTCTACGTCGGACTCCTGAAGGCCCTCCTGTTCGGACTGATGATCGGAACGGTCTCGGTGTCCGAGGGCTTCGGCACGACGCTCGGCGCGACCGGCGTCGGCAAGTCCACCCAGCGGTGCGTGATCGTCAGCTTCCTGCTCATCCTCATGTTCGGCTATATGGTGACGCGGGCGTGCTACAGGTGAGGTGTAGGTGTAGGGAGTAGGTGTGGACGAGAGCTTGATCCAATTCGAGAATGTGGTGAAGCGGTTCGGCGGGGTCGCCGTGCTGGACGGTGTCACCTTCGACGTGAAGAAGGGCGAGGTGTTGTGCATCGTCGGTCCCTCCGGCACGGGCAAGTCCGTGACGCTCAAGCATCTCGTCCGCCTGCTGACCCCGACCTCGGGCCGCGTGACCTTCGACGGGACGGACGTCGCGTCCTGTTCGGACGAGGAGCTTGCGAAGGTGCGCCGCCGCATCGGCTACCTCTTCCAGGGCGGAGCGCTCTTGGCCTGGATGACGGTGGCGGAGAACGTCGCGCTGCCGCTGCGCGAATGCACCGACCTTCCCGACGCCGAGATCGACCGCCGCGTCGCGGCCGCCCTCGCGTCCGTCGAGCTGACCGCCGCCGCCGACAAGTACCCGGCCGAGATCTCGGGCGGCATGCAGAAGCGCGCCGGCCTCGCCCGCGCGATCGTGCGCGAGACGGACGTCGTCCTCTACGACGAGCCGACGAGCGGACTCGATCCCGTGACGTCTGTCACCATCAACCGTCTCATCCGTATATTGAACAGGAAACTCGGCATCACGTCCGTCGTCGTGACGCACGACCTGCAGGGCGCGCTGGCCATCGCCGACCGCATTCTCCTGCTGAAGGGCGGACACGTGGTCGAGTGTGCGGCGCCCGAGGCGTTCGTCGCGTCCGACAAGCGGGACGTGAAGGAGTTCCTCGCGGCCATGAAAGGAGAAACGCTATGAGCAGCAAACGCAAGGACACCTTCTCGGAGGTGATTGTCGGCCTCTTCATGCTGGCGGTGCTCGCCCTGCTGGTCTATTTTACCATCGTCATCTCGGGCGTGGACGTGCTGCAGGGACGGCGCAAGGTGGAGGCCACCGTCGCGTTCAAGGACGTCGGCGGACTCAAGGACCACGACAACGTCATGTACCGCGGCATGAAGGTGGGCACGGTCGACCGGATCGAACTCGGACCCGACGAGCTGAAGGTCGTCGTGGAGATCGACCGCGACGTGGTGCTTCGCGAAGGCTACCGCATCTCCGTCTGCGACCTCTCCATGCTGGGCGGACACTACCTCCTGCTTGAGGAAGGCGAGGGCGAGCCGCTGCCGCTGACGTCGTCGTTCGTCGGCGAGACGCCCGTCGACCTCGGCCGCTCGATCACCCACGCCGCGCGCCGGCTGGACGAGATCTTCTCCGATCCGCGCCTCACGAACATCGTCGCGAGCGTCGAGTCCGTCTCCGCCGACGTCGCCGAAGTGGCCCGGTCCGTTCGCGAGGGGAAGGGCACCGTCGGCAAGCTGCTCGCGGCGGACGACACGGTCTACGACGACCTCAAGACGACGATGACCAACCTCGCGGCCGTGACGACGACCGTCCGCGAGGGGAAAGGCACGGTCGGCCGCCTGCTGTCCGACGACGGCACCGTCTACGAGGACCTCCAGGCGACGCTTGCCGGCGCGGCGACGGTCGTCACGCGCCTGAAGAACGGCGAGGGCCTCGCGGGCCGCCTGCTGAAGGACGATGACCCGCTCTATGCGAACCTCGAGTCCGCCATCGCCTCGTTCCGCGCGGCGTGCGACTCGATGGACGCCAAGGCGACGCTCGACAGCGCGAACCGGCTTCTCGCGAATCTGAACGACACGGCCGAACGCCTGAAGAACGGCGAAGGCTCGCTTGGCAAGCTGATGGCCGACGACAGTCTCTACAACGAGGTCCAGGGCCTCGCGAAGGACGTCCGCCAGGTTCTCGACAACTTCCGCGACACGACGCCGATCTCGACGTTCGGGTCGCTCATCATGGGCGGACTCTGATGATTCTCCTCGCCGCCACGCTCTGGTTCGCCCAGCCCGCGCCGCTCGAAATGCCGCGCGCGTCGGCCTATCTGGTCAAGGACGCCGAGGGCGCGCTTTGGCTCGAGGACCGCTACGACGAGGCCGACCTCTGGACGGCCCGCACCGTCCTCTCCCGCTGGAGCGACCGCGAGGGACGCCGCTTCACCGTGGCGAAGCTGGAGACGATCGCCCCGACCGTCGAGGGTCCGACGCTGACGCGCGAACGCTTCGTCGCCGACGAGATGCCGCTTCCCGACAAGCGCGAGGACCTGCGCGAGCAGGCGATTGCGCTCCTCGCGCCGTTCGACCTGCCCGAGGAACCGTCCGCCCCGCGCCGCGACGTGCACGGCTTCAAGGAGGTCCGCTACTACCAGGGCACCAACGAAACCGCCGTCGTCTGCGCCTTCCGTCCGGAGGACACGAAGGCCTGCTACCTCGCGGTCTGGGAACTGGCGCCCGGGGACTCGATCGACAGTGCCGTCGACGTGTTCGAGACCGACTTTCTCGCGAAGTGGAAGGACCGCCGCCGCGAAGGCGTCCGCTCCGAACTCGATCCGCCCCCCGCGCCCCCGCGCCGCGCGCGCCGGCGTCCGCACCTAGCCGAGCGCGAGCTGATGCTCGCCGCCGCCCGGCACAGCGTCACCAACTATCCGAACTGGCACGTGACGGCCGCGCGCGAGTTCGTCGTCCTGGACGACCTCCCGCGCGACAATCCGTTCGTCACGACCCTGACCAACGAGCTGACCGCCATGCGGGCGAAGTACGCCGCCGCGATCCCGTCCCCCGTCAGCGGATCCAACGTGCTCGCGGTCGCGCGCATCTTCAAGGACCGTGACGAGTACGCCCTCTCGCTTGACGACAACGACATCGACGGCATGGAGTGGAGCGCCGCCTACTGGAGTCCGCGCCGCCGCGAACTCGTCGCCTACCTGCCCATGGGCGGGGGACGCGAGCTCCTGAAGACGTTCCGCCACGAGGCCTTCCACCAGTACCTCTCCTATGCGTGCTCGATGATCGAGACCTCGCCGTGGCTCAACGAAGGCTACGCCGAGTATTTCGAGGACGAGAACGCCTCCGACTGGGGCATGGAGGTCGATCTCGAACAGCTCGCCGAGCTCCTGTCCGCGCTGCTGGGCATGGACTACGTGCAGTTCTACTCCGGCTCCGCCGCCGAGCGCACGCTCAAGTACCGGATGGCCTGGTCGATCGCCTACTTTCTCGAGAAGGGGGCGCCGAAGGTCCGCTTCGAACCGTTCAAGGACGTGAAGAAGACGTATGTCGAGTCCCTCCTCCGCCATCAGGACCCCCGGCGCGCGACCAGCGAGGCCTTCGGGTCGGAGGAGAACCTCAAGAAGTTCGTCAGCGAATGGAAGAAGTTCTGGGCCACACTGTAGGACGCCTCGCGCCGAGTCCGACGGGCGCCCTCCACCTGGGCAACGTCCGGACGTTTATGATCGCCTGGCTGCGCGCCCGGTCCGCCGGGGGACGCGTCATCCTGCGCACCGAGGACCTCGACCACCCGAAGGACAAGCCCGGCGCCGCCGCGCAGGCCATCGAGGACCTCCGCTGGCTCGGCTTCGACTGGGACGCCGAATACGTCCAGTCCGAACGCAAGGCGATCTACCGAAGTGCGCTCGAGTTCCTGCAGGCGAAGGGCCTCGTCTATCCCTGCGTCTGCAGGCGGAAGGACGTCGAGGCCGCGCAGTCCGCCCCTCACGCCGGCGAACAGCTCCACTACCCCGGCACCTGCCGCGGCCGCTTCACCACCTATGAGGAGGCGAGCGCCGTGAGGCCGCAGCCCTGCTGGCGCTTCCGCGTCCCCGAGGGGACGCGCGTCGCCTTTGACGACGCCTTCGCGGGGCACTACGAGTCCGACGTCTCGGCGACCCTCGGCGACTTCCCCCTCGCCCGTGACGCGGGCGGCGCAGGCTATACGCTCGCGGTGGTCGTGGACGACCTTCTGATGGGCGTCACCGAAGTCGTCCGCGGAGACGACCTCCTCCCCGCAACCCCCCCCCCCCCCCCCCCCGCCCACCCCCTCCCCCCCCCCCCCCCCCCCCCCCCCCCCCCCCCCGCCCCCCCCCCCCCCCCCCC
>CAMEZU010000054.1 GCA_945947925.1 uncultured Verrucomicrobiota bacterium | reverse complement strand
ATCACATCGCCTTCGAGATTTACCTTGTCGCCCGGCCTCTTCGTGCCGAGCGTCGTCTCCGCAGCCGTCGTCGGAATGAGGTCGACCGTGAGCCAGTCGTCCCCGAGGCCCGAAATCGTGAGCGACACACCGTCGATCGTGATCGAGCCCTTGAGGACGGACTGCGCCGCGAGGACGCGTCCGCACTGCACCTTGAGCTGGAAGTCACGTTCCTTCGGCGTCTTTGCGATGACCGTTCCGCGGCAATCGACGTGGCCCTGCACGATGTGTCCGCCCATCGCCTCGCCCGCGCGGAGCGCGCGCTCGAGGTTGACCTTCGCGCCCGGGAAGAGCTCGGCCAGGCCCGTGCGCGACTCGGTCTCGCGGAGGACGTCCGCCGTGAAGCGCGAATGGTCGCATCTGACGACCGTGAGGCACACGCCGTTCACCGCGACGGACTCCCCCTCCTCGAGCGGCTTCGTCCACGGCGTATCGGCCGCGATCTCTAGGACAAGCCCCGCGCCGCGCGAGACGCGCTTGATGGTGCCGATTTTCTGAATGAGTCCGGTGAACATGAGGTGAGGTGGAGATAAGAGGTGGAGGTGAAGAACGGTTATTCGGCGGGACCAACACTGAAATGACAGAGGATGTCGGGCCCGAGCAGACGCTCGTCCTGCGGGGTGAACGGACGAATCGCCTTCGCGATCGGGCGGTTGCCGATGACGACGGGCGAGAGAACCGTTATCCACTCGTCGACGAGTCCCGCTTCGGCGAGCGACACGGCGAGCTTCAGGCCGCCTTCGCAGAGGACGTGGGAGAGTCCCATCCTGCCGAGTTCGACAAGCGCCTTCTTCGCGTCGTCGAAGACGAGCGTCTTGTTCGGCGCACCATCCGTGAAGACCTGCGCCGTCTTCGGAAGCTTCCCGGACTTCGACACGATGACGCGCACGAGATCGTCGTTGCGCTTCCCGTGGGAGAGGAGCGAGGGGTTGTCCCGACGGACCGTCTCCCCTCCGACCATGATCGCGTCGACCTGCTCGCGCAGGGCACCCGTACGCTTGCGCGCCGCAGCGGAGCTGATCCACCGGGCATCGCCATGATCGTCACAGATCTTACCGTCGAGGGACATCGCAAGCTTCACCGTCACGTAGGGAAGGCCCGTTGTCACATGCTTGCGGAACCTGCGGATCAGGTCGCGGCACAAAGCGGCTTGACTGGACCGGGGATCGAGACGTTCACAGGCAATGCCGCGCCTCGCGAGCGCACGCTTCGCCTTGCCGCAGTTCGCGGGGTTCGGGTCGACAGCCCCATAGACGACGCGCGCAAGGCCTGCGGCGATGATGGCGTCCGTACAGGCGCCGACGCGCCCTGGCTTCGAACACGGCTCGAGCGTCACGTAGATCGTTGCGCCCGTCGTGTCGTTCTTTCTCCGGCAGGCGTTCTTGATGGCGTCGACCTCGGCGTGGTCGCAACCGCACGTGTGGTGGTAGCCCTTGCCGATGATCCTGCCGTCCTTCACGATGACAGCGCCGACAGGAGGATTCGGTCGGGTGTGGCCGAGCCCCTTCCGCGCCTCCATGACGGCGGCATGCATGAAATTCAAATCAGCTGTCTCTTCGTCCGACATCGGCAAACCCCCGATCGCCAACTCTCAACCGCCAACCGCTGTCAAAGGCTCTTCGCGAGCTTGTCGAGGATGCCGTTGACGAGCGAACGGGACTTGGGCGAGGAGAACCAATTGGCGAGATCGATGGCCTCGTTGATGACGACGGGCTTCGGAACGTCGGTGTTCTTCATCTCCCAGACGCCCATGCGCAGGACGCAGCGCTCGATGGTGCCGAGACGGTAGAGGTCCCAGTTCTCCAGCAGCGGAACGAGAATGGCGTCAATGTCGTCCTTCGTGGTCAACACGCCGGTGACACGCTCTTCGGCAAAGTCCTTGAGCCCGCCAGAGACGACGGCACGTCCTTCTGATTCGTCCAGCGTGCCGAGCTCCTCCCAAAACGCCGCAAGAAACGCGGGAATGTCATCCGGAGGATTGAGATCCGCCGCTGTCAGCATCTGAATCGCCCACTCACGGGCCTGTCTGCGTGTCGCCGTCATGTCAAAGAACCTTTCTGAGCGGACATTATATCATATTTTGGAGGTTGAGGAGGTTCCACTTCGGCCAGGGACGCCAGGCCGCAGGCGACGGTGAGGGCGACGCCGCACACGGCGAAAAGACAGGGTTCGGTCTGGTTAGCGTCCGGATGGCTGACGATTCGCTCAATCGCCATGCCCGCCGTGCACGCCGCATGGAGACCGAGCAGCAGCCAGACTGAACGCGGCAGCTTCGCAAAGCCGCGCCGCCACACGAGGGCGAAGAACGCAAGCGGAGAAAAGCGGTGAAGAAGGAAGACGCCAAACAGGCAGGCGTCGCGGACGGATCCGCATGCGCCAGCCTCGCCGTAGCACGGCGTCCCCACCAGGTTGCAGACGTCGCTCACTGCCACGAAGCCGACGACGAGCAGAAAGACGGGACAGAGCTGGCGTAGCCCAAGGTCCAGACCGCGATGCCAGGACCAGAACGCCCAGGCCGGGAAGAACGACAGAAAGAAATGCGGCAGCGCCTTGAAGAGAAAGTCATAGAGGACGACGGAAGCGAGGTCTGACAACACGTAGGCGTTCCCGAGCAGGAACACGGTCCCCAGATTGTCCTCACACGCGCGGCACGCGAAGTGTCCGCGAATGAATCCCAGCATCCGCCTGGCGTTGAACGCCATCAGAATCACCGAACTGGCGACGCCGAGCGCCGACGAGCAGACCTTGGTCCAGGCGGACCTCACTGAATGCCGACCTTGTTCAGGCGGTAGTTCATCATGCGCGGCGAGACGCCGAGCTCGCGACCGGCCGCCGAGCGGTTGCCGTCATGGCGCTTGAGCGCGCTCTCGAGAATGCGCTTCTCGACCGCCGCAAGCTGCTCGTCGAGCGTGAGCGTGTCGTCCGGACGGAACGGATCTTCGGCGAATTCCGGCGCCTGGAGCGACGGCGGGAGGTTGTAGCTGTGGATGCAGTCGTCCTTCGCCGTCAGGACCGCACGCTCGATGCAGTTCTCGAGCTCGCGCACGTTGCCCGGCCACGAATAGGCCTGGAGCATGTTCACCGCCGGCGGCGAGATGCGCGAGACGGACTTCCCGTACTTGACGTTCATCTTCGAGAGGAAGTGCTCCGCCAGGAGGACGATGTCGCCCGTGCGGGACGACAGGTCCGGCATCGTGATCGGAAAGACCGACAGACGGTAGTAGAGGTCCTCGCGGAAGAGCTTCTTCGACATCAGGTCCTCGAGGTTGCGGCTCGTCGCCGCGATGAAGCGGACGTCGCTGTGCAGCTCCTCGTTCGAGCCGACGCGCGAGAACGTGCGCTCCTGCAGGAAGCGGAGCAGCTTCACCTGCACCGGCACCGACAGGTCGCCGATCTCGTCCAGGAAAAGCGTGCCGCCGTTCGCCGCCTCGGCACGTCCGATGCGGCGCTCGCGCGCATCCGTGAACGCCCCCTTCTCGTGTCCGAACAGCTCGGACTCGATCAGTGCCTCCGGGAGCGCCGCACAGTTCAACACCAAGAACGGCTTGTCTGTGCGCTGCGACAGGCCCTGGATCGCCCGCGCCACCCGCTCCTTGCCCGTACCGCTCGCCCCGCGCACCAGCACCGTCGCCTCGCTCGGCGCGACCTGACGGATCTGCTCGTACACCGCACGCATCTCGCGGCAGTTTCCGATCAGCTGCCCCGGATTGTTCGACAGCATGTCACGGAGCTTCCGATTCTCCTCGATGAGCGCGTCGTGCTCCGCGCACTCCTCGCGGCAAACCGCTGCCGCATCCGCCGTGATGTTCGCGATAATGCCGAGCAGGGTCACGTCCTTCACCAGGGAACTCGTGTCGCCGCGCATCTCGCGGTCGACGGACAAGGTGCCGATTACCTGCCCGAGATGAATGAGCGGCACGCAGACAAACGAGAGCGCCTCCTTCGTGTCCCGCGCACCCGTCCGGTTCAGGAAGCGCTTGTCCTTGCGGACGTCCGGCACGACCTCGGGACGGCCCGTCTTCGCCACGATGCCCGTGATGCCCTCGCCCAACTGGTAATGCCCGTTTGCCCGCTCTTCCGAATTAAGAGCCTTTGTCGACGCCTCAATGCGCAGCTCGTCCCCCTCCAACAGGGCGAACGTGCCACGAAGCATCCCCATCTTGCGCTCGAGAATCTCAAGCACCTGCTCCAAAAGCCGACGTACGTTTCGCTCGCGAACAATCGTCGAGGTGATTTCCTGAAGGACTTCGATTTCTGAAACGGGCTTCGTATTCATGACCCATATTATAGCAGATGGCCCACGCGAATCAAGGGGGGAAGTTCAAATTCTGTAAAAAAGTTACACCCATTTGGCGGTGTATACATTTTTTGTACAACAGAAAGAAGCAAAACGACCAGACCGTTCTGAAACCTCCCGAACCTTCTCAGGCTTCAAAAGGACGGACGCGCAGCCTGACGCCGAGGCGGTCGCAGATCGCCCGGCACTCGGCCTGCTTGGCCTTGGAAGTGACGGGTTCGTCGACCACGGTCATGACGACGTCGATACCGGCCGCATGGGCGTCTTCGGCGAACTTCAGCATGGCGGGATAGGCAGCTTCGCCGAACTTCGGACGGCAGATCGCGAGGTATTCCGCAGGGTCGGGCGTGTTGAGGCTGATCGAAAAGATGTCGACGAGTCCCTTGCACTTCGCCACCGTCGGCGCGCCCGCGATGAGGTCGGCGAGTCCGTTCGTATTCACGCGGATCTTCACCCAGGGATAGTGCTCGCGCACGTGACGGGCGATCGCCAGAAGGTCGTCCAGCCGTTCCGTCGGTTCGCCGTAGCCGCAGAAGACGAGTTCGGGATAGGCCTTGAAGTCCCACTGCGGCAGCGTCGCGATCGCCTCCTCGACGGTCGGCTCGCGCTCGAGCCAGAGCGAGTCGGACCCGTACACGCCCGGACCGTTCGCGCGCAGGCAGAACGTGCACGCGCAGGGACAGCGGTTCGTGAGGTTGACGTAAATGGCGTTGCGGACCTGGTAAGTGATGGTCATGGAAAGTGAAAACGATGAACGATGCGTGTTGAGTGACGAACGGCGGATGTCTTTTTCCTTCAGCCGGTGACAAGTTCGGAGAGGACCTCTTCGATGGCGAGGCCATCCGTCGCGGGAAGCCCCATGTCAATCGTGCGGGCGACGGCCTTGGAGACAAAGGTGGCGGCGTGGCGGACCGCGTCCGCAAAGGCGCGGCCGCGAACGAGGTCGCCGACGATGACGGACGAGAAGACGTCGCCCGTGCCGCTGCGGTCCGAACCGAGCTTCGGCACGGCGAAGACCTCGGGCGCCTTGCCCTTCTCGTAGATGAAGTTGATGAGGTCCGCCCCGCGGGAGAGTCCCGAGATCACGATGCGATTCGCACGGCGCGCGGTCAGCTGCGCACAGAGGTCCGCCAGCTCCGCGTCCGAAATGGCGGGATCGTAGGGACGGTCCGCCAGGACGCACGCCTCGGTCAGGTTGGGCGTCAGCACGTCCGCGACATCGAGGAGCGCGCGCATCGACTCGGCGAGGGACGTGTCGTAGGTCGGGTAGAGGCGTCCGTAGTCGCCCATCACGGGATCGACGACAACCGTCGTCCCGGGCAGGCGGAACGCGTCGATGAAGCGGCGGACGAAGTCAATCTGGCGGGCTGACCCGAGGAACCCGGTCGCGATCGCGTCGAAGCGGAGCCCCGTCGCCTGCCAGTCGCGGATGTAGTCGTCCATATGGTCCGTATAGTCCGTCCACGAGAAGTGCGGGAAGCCGGTGTGGTTCGTGAAGATCGCCGTCGGAACGGAGCAGCACTGAACCTTGAGCGCCGACAGGATCGGCAGCGTCACGGCAAGCGAGCACCGTCCGAAGCTCGAGAAGTCGTTGATGACAGCGGCCTTGCGCTGCCGGTTGTGGTCGGGCAATGCCATCGGCGCCCTTCTTACGGCTTAGAGATACGGCCAGCGGAGATAGGCGCCCGCCCAGGTGAGGCCCGCGCCGAAGCCCGCTAGGGCGACCTTCATGCCGTCCTTGATCGTGCCCTCGCGGACCGCCTTGTCGAGGCAGAGCGGAATCGAAGCCGAGGACGTGTTGCCAATCGTCTCCAGATTCGCGTAGATCTTCTCGTTCGGCAGTTCCATACGGCGGGCGACCGCCTCGAGGATGCGGATGTTCGCCTGGTGCGGAACGACGAGGTCAAGCTCGTCAACCGTGATGCCGGCCTTGTCGCAGAGCGTGCGGACGATTTCGTCGAGCTTCTTGACGGCGAAGTTGAAGACCGCACGGCCTTGCATCTTCATGTAGCCGACCTCCATCTCGCGGACCGTCGTCGCGGCAATGTCCTCCGCCAGCGGCTGGCGGCGCCCGCCGTCCAGCGTGATGAACTCGCCGCCCGTGCCGTCGGACCCAAGCACCGTCGCGCCGGGCGTCGGCTCCGCCTCGGGAGCCGCCGCGAGCACGACCGCGCCCGCGCCGTCGCCGAAGAGCATGGAGACCGTGCGCTCCTTCCAGTCCACGCAACGGGACAGAACCTCGCTGCCGATCACAAGCACCTTGCTCTCGGGATGGCAGGCGAGATAGCAGCGCGCCATCTCGAGTCCGTAAACAAAGCCGGAACACGCGGCCGCAAGGTCGAAGGCGCCGGCGTTCGTGCAGCCGAGCTTCGCCTGGATGAGGCACGCGTTCGACGGGAAGTTGTTGTAGTCGGGCGACGAGGTCGCGCAGAGAACGAGGCCGATTTCCTCCGGCTTCACGCCGGCCGCCGCAAGGGCGCGCTCGCCGGCCTTCACGCCGAGCGAAGAGGAACTTTCGTCATTGGACGCAAAATGGCGGGACTTGATGCCTGTGTGACTGACGATCCACTCGTCAGTCGAGCCCATGCCGGGCGCGATTTCGTCATTGGTCACCACGCGCTCGGGCAAGTAGGCGCCCGTTCCCATGATCCGAACCGTAACAGAAACAGTCTGATTCATATTTCCCTCGTTGTGATTGCGGCAGAAATTATATCATTTCACGCCCCCTCCCGCAATCATCACCCGTCCGAGCCGTCGGGATTGAGCGCCAGGCAGGAGAGGATGAAGACGGCGAAGAGCCCCAGGGCGATGGAAAGGCTGAAGCTCTCCGCGACATAGCCGATGAGCGGGGGACCGAAGAAATAGCCGAAGAATCCCATCGAACCGACGAACGTGAGCGCCGAGGCCGGCGGCATCGCCTTCGTGCGATTGACCTTCGAGTAAAGGATCGGAATCATGCCCGCGATGCCGAAACCGGAAACCGCATAGCCTGCGGTCGCCACGACCAGCGCCACAAGCCCCTTCAGCGGCAGGAACGGCGTCACTAGGGCAAGAATCAGCCCCAGCGAGACGAGAAAGCAGTCCATATGCAGCACACGCGACGCCGAGAATCGGTTCACAAGCCAGTCGCCCTTGAATCGCGCGTACGCCATCATGCCTGTCACCGCGCAGAAGCCCCACTTCGACTGGGCGTCGGTGGCGGACAGCGAATCGCGGAAGAAGACGCAGACCCAGTCGCAGATCGAGGCCTCGCAGCCCATGATGACGAGCGCGGCGAAACCCATTGCGACCAGCGCGCGGTCGGGACGGTGCCAGCGCCCGGACACGTCGGCGGCGGAACATTCGGACGGCTCGTCCGCCGGCAGGCCCCGCAGGAAGCCGAGGTGCAGCAGAACGGCCGCAATGACGGTCACGAGAAGGCGGAGCGCAACGGGAATCGCGAGTGTCGTCGTCGTCAGGGTGAAGATCGCCCCGGAGAACATCATCAGGCTGAAGACGCCGTGGAAGGAGCCCATGATCTGTCGGCCCGCCTGCTTCTCGACAAGACCGGCCTGTGCGTTGATGCTGATGTTGACCATGTTGCCCGAACCGCCAAACAGGGCGATTGCCGCGCACCAGAACGGAATCGGGGCCGCCGTGAAGAAGCAGGCCGTCAGCGCGGAAGCGGACGCCAGATACGCGAAAGACGCCAGGATGACGCTCCGTCGCGCGCCGAAACGGGCCACGAAGGCGCTCGTGAAGGTGAACGAGATCAGATTGCCGAACGGACCCGAAAAGAGCAGCCAACCCAGCTGGCGCTTGTCAAGGCCGAGAAGGACCTTGATCTCGTCAATGGACGAGGCCCAGGCCGAGCAGACGATTCCGAGAATGGCGAAATACGCGCAGACCGAAAGGCGTTCGCGGGACCACATGGCGGGGCAGGAAGCGGATTACTTGGTCCAGAGCTTCTCAAGCGCGTAGTACGCGCGCGCCTCGGGCGAGAAGACGTGAACGACGACGTCGATGTAGTCGACCACGATCCAACCGCTCTCCGGGTCGCCCGACGTGCGGTAGCTGGAGACGCCCGCTTTCTTCATCACGGCCTGCGTCTCGGCGACGAGCGCCTTCAGATGCGGGGCCGCCGCGCCCGTTGCCACGACGAAAAAGTCGGCGAGAGAGCTCTTGCCGCGCATGTCGTAGGCCTTGATGTCCGTACCCTTGCGATCCTCGAGCGCCTGCTCGATCGCCTTAACCTGTTCTTCAAGTGTCATGGTGCATAGTATATCAAATAATGGTATACTATGCGGTACTCATTTCAGTCTGTGACCTGCGGCGCGGTTGCCGGGGGTGTGACACAAGCTGACCAACGTCTACAGGGAATGAAAATGACCAAGAAGAACCATTGCCACGTCTTTACGTCGGAGTCCGTTTCGGAAGGACATCCCGACAAGGTGGCGGACCAGATTTCCGACGCCGTGCTCGACGCCTGCCTAAAGGCGGACAAGAACGCCCATGTCGCTTGCGAAACGACGGTCGGACCCGATGTCGTCGTCAATGTCGGCGAGATCACCTGCAAGGGCTTTGACAAGATCGATACCGAGAAGATCGCCCGCCGCGTCTGCAAGAAGATCGGCTACGACCAGCCCGGCGAACACTTCGACGCCAAGGACTTCCAGTACCTCAACTACCTGCACGGACAGTCCCCCGACATCGCGCAGGGCGTCAACCGCAAGACGAAGGCGAAACAGGGCGCCGGCGACCAGGGCATGATGTTCGGCTACGCGACGAACGAGACGAAGTC
>CAMEZU010000053.1 GCA_945947925.1 uncultured Verrucomicrobiota bacterium | reverse complement strand
GGCTTCACCGTGGGAGGGGACAGTCCCCGTCCGGAGGGGACTGTCCCCGTCGGTCTCGTCCCCGTCGGTCTTGTCCCCGTCGGTCTAATGTCATTTTTCCCCCTTGACGTTTGAAGTTAGATCTGGTAAACTTAGCCGCATCCAACTTAGCCAAGGAAAACATACGGAGGATTAAGTTAAGAATCGGCTAAAATGAAGACTGTGTTTGCGGTGGCGTGCGTGGCAGGGGCGACGGCTTGCGGGGCGGTGGCTGACAAGGTGCCCGTTTCCGCGGAATTCTCGCTGGCATTCGACTCGAAGTTCATGAGCTACGGTCTCGTGGACAACAACGATCCGATTGTGACGCCCTCGGCGTCCGTCGAGTTCTTCGAGCATCTAACTGTTGAAGTCGCGGCGCTCTTCGATACGACGAAGTACGGCAGGAAGTGGGGGGAATACGGCAACCGCGGCGGGAAGTACATCGAACTGGACGCGGGAAGCGCCTTCCACTGGATCTTCAGTCCCGAGGACGTTGCTTGGTTGCCGACGAGGGTCGGCGTGGCGATCGGGTATGCCTACGAGTACCATCCGCGTCACATGGGCGGCGGCACGGGCGAGCCTGGGGACGACACGCAGTTCGTCATCGCGGGCCTCGAGCTTCCCGACCTCTGGCTCGAGCCGGCTCTTGAGATCGAGCGCGACATCGACCGCGACAACGGCACCTATGTGAACCTTGAGCTCGGACACACCTTTGCGCTCATCGACGGGGACGGGGAGGATCCGCTCCTCGCGTTCCGTCCCTCGGTCGCCCAGGGCCTCGGCAATACGCAGCGGACGCGCGGCTACGACCTGGCGAAGGACCACGGCGGACTCATGGACACGTGCATCAAGGGCGAGCTGACCTGGCGGATTGGCGACAACCTCGCGCTCTCCGGTTACGTCGCCTACTCCGACTACCTCTTCGATTCGACGCTGCGCGAAGGGGCGCGGGCCTACGAGGCCTCGGGACGCGCCGACACGAGCTACCACTTCACGGCGGGTCTCGCCCTGACGGCGAGCTTCTGACGATTTCCTTGGTTGGGATACGGGGCGGCGGTTTCCGTCCCCGGGCCGAGACCCGCCGAAAGGCGGGTCGAGGTCCCGAAATTAAACCGTACTAACTTAACCGTTGATTAGAGGGGGCTAATTTTGATATGATATACGCACAGATTAAGGCAGGAGAGCCGAAAATGCCGCTGGCAATGATGAAAAAGGGCGAAAAGGCCCGCATTATGACGATCAAGGGAACGGACACGGTCAAGAAGCACCTCGGTGCGCTGGGCTTTGTCCAGGGGGCTGTCGTGACGATCGTGCAGCTCAGCTACGGAAACATGATTCTCGGCATCCACGACAGCCGCATCGCCATTAACGACGATCTCGCGAAGCGGATCCTCGTGCAGGCCGCGTAAGACAAAATTTTTTGGGGGACAAGTTAGCCATGTCTATCAAAATCGCCTTGGCAGGCAACCCGAACACGGGCAAGACCACGCTCTTCAACGCGCTGACTGGGTCCGACCAGTACGTCGGCAACTGGCCGGGCGTGACGGTCGAGAAGAAGGAGGGACGGCTCGGGGGACAAAAGGACGTCATCATCCAGGACCTGCCCGGCATCTATTCGCTTTCGCCGTATTCGCTGGAGGAGAAGGTCTCGCGCCAGTACCTCGTCGAGGAGAAGCCGGACGCGATCCTGAACATCGTGGACGGCACGAACCTCGATCGCAACCTCTATCTCACGACGCAGCTCGCGGAGCTGGGGCTGCCGATGATGGTGGCCGTCAATATGATGGATGTCGTCAAGAGGAACGGCGACACCATTGACTTCGCCTGCATCGGGAAGGCGCTGCACTGTCAGGTCGTCGGTATTGCCGCCCAGAAGGGCGACGGCTGCAACGAGGCTGCGACGACGCTCGTGTCGAAGATCGCCTCGCATGGCGCACCCGAGGTGCCGCATGTCTTCGGCGGATCCGTCGAGCACGCGCTCGCGCACATCGAGGAGTCGATCCAGACGCTCGTCCCCAAGCATGCGATCCGCTGGTATGCGATCAAGCTCTTCGAGCGCGACCGTGACGTCATCAAGCGCCTCGGACTCGGGGTCGGCGATCTCAAGCACATTGAGGAGCATATCCGCGATTGCGAGAAGGAACTCGAGGACGACGCCGAGTCGATCATCACGAGTCAGCGGTACGAGTTCATCAAGAAGCTGACGGATAAGGCGCTCAAGAAGAATGCGAAGAAGAAGGAGACGCCGCCGCTTTCGGACCGGATCGACCGCATCGTGACGCATTCCGTATTCGCGCTCCCGCTCTTTGTCCTCATGCTCTGCGCCATGTGGTTCCTCGCCGTCGCCGACTGCGGACCGGGGACGCTGCTGACGGACTGGGCCAACGACGGTTTCCTCGGGACGGAAAGCTGGACGCTGCCGTTCACCTCGATCGAGGTGCCGGGACTCGGGGCGCTCCTCGCGTCCGGACTTGAGCGGATCGGCTGCGGCGAGACGGTACGGTCCCTGGTCATCGACGGCGCCTGGGGCGGTGTCGCAACCGTGCTCGGGTTCGTCCCCGTGATCACGATCGTCTTCCTCTTCCTCTCCTTCCTCGAGGACTGCGGCTATATGGCGCGCGTCGCGTTCATCATGGACCGGCTCTTCCGCAAGTTCGGCCTCTCGGGCAAGTCCTTCATCCCGATTCTGGTCGGCAAGGGCTGCGGCGTGCCGGCGGTGATGTCCACGCGCACGATCGAGAACGAGCGCGACCACCGCATGACGGCGATCCTGGCGACGTTCGTCCCCTGCGGGGCGAAGACGGTGATCATCGCGATGTTCGCGTCCGTCTTCTTCCGCGACCAGTGGTATGTCGCGCCGCTGATGGATGTGATCGGCATCGCAATCATCATCCTTGGCGGCATTGCGCTGAAGAAATCGTCCTTCTTCGCGGGCGAGGCGGCACCGTTCATCATGGAGCTTCCGGCCTATCATCTGCCGACGGCGAAGGGGGTCGTCCTGCACACGTGGAACCGCGTCCGGGGCTACGTGCTGAAGGCGGGACTCGTCATCTTCCCGGTCTGTGTGGCGCTCTGGTGCGTGATGCACTTCGACTGGCACCTCAACCTGCTGGCGGAGGAGGAGATCGAGCGCTCGATCCTGCGCGAGCTCGGGGGCGCCGTCGCGTGGTTCTTCGCGCCGCTCGGCGTCGGCACCTGGCAGGGCGCGGCGGCGTCCGTGACGGCGGAGCTCGCGAAGGAGCAGGCGACGGCGACGCTGCAGCTGATGGCGGGCGGCGAAGAGGGCATCGCGGCGCTGTTCGGAACCTTCTCGTCCTTCCCGCGCGTGGCCGCACTGTCCTTCCTCGTCTTCAACCTCTTCGTCCCGCCGTGCATCGTCGCGGTCGTCGCGACCTTCCGAGAGATGGGTTCGCAGAAGTGGGGCTGGTTCGCGGTCGCCTTCCAGATGTTCGTCGGCTACACGCTGGCGCTCTCGATCTACCAGTTCGGCTGCCTCTTCGCCGGCGGCGGGTTCAGCGCCTGGCTCGTGCCGACGGTGATCGTCGACCTGTTTGTCCTCTGGGCCGTGTTCCGGCGCGGGGCGAAGCAAGGGACGAACGATGAATGATGAGTGATGAATGAAGGAGGGGTGCCTCTTCTTATGAATACTGCTTCGATTGTCGTTCTCGGCGTGGTGCTCGTCCTGTGCGGACTCGCCCTCTGGCGGGTCCGGCGGAAGGGGACGCCTTGTCTCTGCGGGAAGGACCCGAAGACCTGCGGCGGCCGCTGCGGCTGCTGCCGCACGGCGTAGGGGCGTCTGAACGGAGGGGCTGCGTCCTCGCCGCCTCTCCGTGATTGTGTTATAATACGGTCATGAAAAGAATGATTCTCTTCCTGGCCGTCAATCTGGCGGCGGTGACATTGCTGACGGGGGTGGCCGCCGTCGTCTGCGCCTTGTGTGGCATCGACCTGACGGCGGCTCTCGGGGACGGGGCGTTCGCGGGACTCTTCGTCTTCTCCTTCATCTTCGGCATGGCGGGCTCGCTCATTTCGCTGCTCCTCTCCAAGACGATGGTGAAGGCGGCGATGAAGTGCCGGACGATCGACGGATCCGAGGGTGAGGCCGAGCGGTGGCTGGTTGCGACGGTCGAGGACCTTGCGCGCCGTGCGAACCTGAAGACGCCCGAGGTTGCGATCTATCCCGGCGAGGCGAACGCCTTTGCGACGGGTGCCTTCAAGAACAGTGCGCTGGTGGCCGTCTCGACGCGGATCATGGAGCAGATGTCGAAGGAGGAACTGCGCGCGGTGCTCGGACACGAGATGTCGCACGTGGCGAACGGGGACATGGTGACGATGTCCCTCGCGCAGGGCGTCATCAATACGTTCGTCATCTTCTTCTCGCATGTCCTCGCGTCCGTCGTCCAGGCCGCGATGGAGAACCGCCGGGACGAGGAGCGCCGGCGCGGCCGCGGCAACTACTGGCTCTACCACATGATGGTGCAGCTCTTCCAGATGGTCTTCGGACTCGCCGCCGCCGTGATCCTGATGTGGTACAGCCGCAAGCGCGAATTCGCCGCCGATGAAGGGTCCGCCCGCCTGCTGGGAACGCCCGGTCCGATGATCGCGGCCCTGCGCCGCCTCAACAACCTGCAGCCGGGCGTTCTTCCCGACTCGATCAAGGCCTTCGGCATCTCGGGCGGATGGTCCTCGCTCTTCTCGTCGCATCCGCCGCTCGAGGAACGCATCCAGGCCCTCATGAACCTTCCGCCCGCCTGAGGCGTTTAACGGGGTGTGGACCGGCGGAGGGTGCGTGTGAACAGCAGATTGACGCAGACGGCCTTCGCTGACGCTCGGCAAAAACGGGAAAGGAGCAGGAAAATGAAGAGACTTCTGATCGGACTGGTCTTGTTTTCAATGGGGAGCGCCTTCGCGGCGTCGGCGGAGGTCGAGGCGGCGATGGCGAAGGGCGTCCGCTTTCTGCTCGCGAAGCAGGCGCCGGAGGGACACTGGAGCGACGCGCAGATGCCGGCGCTCTCGGCCCTGCCCGTGTGGGCAATCGCCGCCTGCGGCGGCGAAATGGAAAATGGAAAATGGAAAATTGAGAATGAAGAGTGCCAGGCGGCGATCGAGAAGGGCGTGAAGTACGTCCTCGGGACGCAGCGGCCGGACGGCGGGTTCTACGTGCCGAAACCGGGACGCGGCGGGTCGGGCCTCGGCAACTACAACACATCCGTCTGCCTCTCGGCGCTCTTCGAATCGGGCAAGGCGCCGACGGAGGCGCTCCTCAAGGCGCGCGAGTACATCGCGTCCTCGCAGCTGACGGGCGACGACACGATGGCGGGCGGCTTTGGCTACGACAAGGTGTCCCGCCGGCGGTATGCGGACCTTTCCAACACGTCCTACGCGCTCGACGCGATGCGTCGCACGGAGAAGCTCGAGGAGTTCCGCACGTCCGGGAAGCGCGTGGACGTCAACTGGGACCAGGCGCTCGCGTTCGTCGAGGGGCTCGTGAAGAAGGAGGGTCCCGACGCGGGCGGCGCGGCGTACAACGATCGGACGCCGCAGGGCGGAACCGCCACGAACGCGCAGGGACGCGTCCAGCTGCGCGCATACGGATCGATGACCTATGCGGCCGTCCTCTCGATGTGCCATGCGAAGCTCGACCGCGGCGATCCGCGCGTGAAGCAGTCCTTCGAGTATTGCGAGAGGAACTGGTCCGTGGACGAGAATCCGGGCATGGGCAACCAGGGGCTCTACTACTTCTACGACATCATGGCCCGTGCGCTGCAGGCGTCCGGGGCGGAGACCGTCGGCGGCCACGACTGGAAGAAGGAGCTGTCCGCGAAGCTCGTCTCCCTCCAGAAGCCGGACGGCAGCTGGTACAACGACAACAACCGGTTCTGGGAGGCGGATCCCGTCCTGTGCACGTCGTTCGCCCTCCTCGTGCTCGACATCTGCCGCTGAACGAGAGGAGTCCGCCGAGATGAAGAGCATCCTGTCCCTTGTCCCCCTGGCGGCCGTGCTGGTGCTCTCCGGCTGCGCGACGCCGTTTCCGCACGCGGACCTGGCGCTGAAGGACGCCTTCGGGGTCAGCCTGGACGAGCCGCGCGGCGGCACCCTGGCGGTTGACAAGTTCGGTCTTTCGGGAGCGTTGTTCGTGACGGACTGGGCGAGGCCCGAGGACGCGCCGTCGCAGGAGGTGCGCGGCTTCTATTATCCCGGCTTGGGGCCGTTCGAGTCGAAAACAAGCTGGGCGGTCCAGGAATGGGCCGACCGCAAGACGGGACGGATCGACCTGCTGTTCGCGCGGCTGGACCTGGACCTCGACAAGCTCGACCCGACCACGGAGTCCGAGAGCGTCATCCGCAACGGGCACCGGATCTACACCGCCTTCAGGAACCTGATGGGCGAGCCGTCCTCGATTCGCTTCCGCGGCACGGACGGTGCGTTCGTGACAGCCGTGCCGAAGACGGGAACGTGGGAGAAGAACTACCTCTGGGTCAAGGGACCGCAGGCCGTTCGTCTCGGCCTTACCTACGGCGACGGCGGCGAAGGCCGCACCGGAAGGATCGCCGTCGAGATCCAGCGGCTTGACGCGCTCGACGAAGCGACCCGTCGGAAGGTGCTTGCCGACTGGGGCGTGAACTGACGCGCCGCGGCCGCGGCGGTTGAGGACCTGGTCTTGAGATGATATACTAGTGGAGAAGAAAGGAATGTTACCGATGATGAAGACTTTTCTTTTCCCGGCCGTGCTGGCCGGAGTCCTGCTGTCCGGCTGTAGCTCCAGGGTCGACGACTACGAGGCGCTGCTGAAGGAGGCCTGCGAGCCGCAGGCGGAAATCGAGCGCCTGAAGGCCGACTTCGCCAAGCTGTCCAAGGAAGACCAGCAGAAGAAGCTGGACGAGCTTCAGATCGAGCTCGCGAAGGCCGAGGCGGCGATCGAGAAGGCGAAGGAGACGCGCTCCGCATCCGGCAAGCGGTGACCGTGGGCCGTCGTAGGGGCGGCGAGGCGTCGGAAGTCTTCTGCGCACATCAGGCGCAGAGGGCTTCCGGCGTTTGCTTTTCAGAAAGTGACGAGATAACATGTGCACAGATGACAGATTTATGATATGATGTACATGTCTAGTAACTAAAGGAATCCTTCCTATGAAGAAATTGCTGTTGGCTGTCGTGTCGCTCGCGGGAGCCTTCGCCTGGTCGGCGGAGAATCTCGTACCCGAGTCCCATCGTTCGTTCAAGCTCGTCCAGGAGACGCCGGGCAAGATGAACATGCGTTACATCCAGGTGAACGTGCCGTCGAAGTACGAGGGCATCACGATCACCGCCGAGGTGAAGTACACGGACGTTGTCCGCGGCGACAAGAACTGGTTCGACGCGCGCGTCATGTCCAACTGGATTGACGCGAACTCGCAGAAGAAGTCGGGCGGTCCCGTCATCGGCGGATGGAAGGGGACGAAGGACTGGTTCCCGGTCAAGAAGGTCGTGAAGGTCGATCCGGGCGCAGCGGGCATTGCGCTCATGCCGTGCCTCTTCAACGTGAAGGGCGGTTCGCTCGAGTTCCGCAACCTCAGCGTGACGGGTCAGGAGAAGTTCGTCGAGGATCCCGAGGAGAAGGCGAAGCGCGAGGCCGCCGCGGCGAAGAGGTCCGCCGACTGGGCGAAGCGCAAGGCCCGCGCGAAGGAGCGCGTCGCGAACGGCGGGTCGCTCATTCCCGCGCAGAACGGTCCGTACGCGAAGCTCGTCTCGAAGGAGCCGGGCAAGCTCGTCAACGCGTACAAGGAGTACGACGTGCCGGCGGACGTCGAGGCTCTCAAGATGAGCTGGAAGTGGGAGGTCAAGAACCTCAAGACGGGTGAGAAGCCCTGGTTCGATGCGCGCGTCCTCTTCAAGTTCAAGGATGCGAACGGCAAGGAAGTGAAGAATCCGAGTCCGGTTTACATTCAGAAGGACACGAAAGGCTGGCAGGATCGCGAGACGTCCTTCCTCGTGCCGAAGGAGGCCGTCACGTTCGTCGTCATGCCGTGTCTCTTCCAGGTCAAGTCGGGCGAGATGGAGATGACGGACGTCACGTGCGTCGCGACGTCCGCCGAGCCGCTGCACAAGGCCGCCGCCGAGCGCGAGCGCCAGGCCAAGGCCCGCTATGTCCCGGACGAGCCGGAGAATCGCGCCACGTGGCCGAAGATGGTCCGTGTCCAGGGCAACCGCCTCGTCGATACCGACGGCAAGGAGGTCTGGCTGCAGGGTGTGAACGCCGGCGGCATGGAGACGATCCCGAACGGCGACCAGCAGGTGAAGTCGACCGTGGTCGCGATCGACCAGTGGCACGCGAACTGCATCCGCCTGCCGATCAACGAGGCCCACTGGTTCGGTACGGGCATCTACTCGAAGAACGACGGCGGCAAGTCCTTCCGCGACGCATGCGACAAGATCGTCCGTCTCGCTGCGAACCGCGGCGCGTACGTCGTCATCGACCTCCACCGCTTCCGCGCGCCGAAGGCGGAGCACGTCGAATTCTGGAAGGATTGCGCGGCGCACTACAAGAACCATCCGGCCGTCCTGTTCGACCTCTTCAACGAGCCCCACGGCATCAGCTGGGAGATCTGGCGTGACGGCGGCTGGGTCGGCAAGCAGGGCCAGCACGACGAGTCCGCCTTCCTCTCGAGCGAGGAGAAGAAGAAGAACCAGGGCTTCGAGTCCGTCGGCATGCAGGCTCTCGTGGACGCGGTCCGCTCCACCGGCGCGAAGAACGTCGTCATCGCGGGCGGCCTCTTCTGGGCGAACGACCTCACTGGCATCGAGAGCGAGGCGATCGAGAAGGGCGAGAAGAAGTCCTTCCGCCTCACGGACACGACCGGCAACGGCATCATGTACGCCTGGCACACCTACCACTGGCACAAGGGCTGGGGACGCCTCCTCCCAGTCGCGGCGAAGCACCCGATCTTCCTCGGCGAAGTCGGGGCCTCCCCGCTCGGCGTGATGAACTTCATCCCCGACAACCAGCAGGAGGATCCCTACACCTTCTCGCCCGACATGCTCGGCTTCATCCAGAAGCTCCGCATCAACTGGACGGGCTGGTGCTTCCATCCGAAGGCCGCGCCGGTCATGATCGAGAACTGGGACTACAAGCCCACGCCGTACTGGGGCGAATTCGCCAAGCGCGCGCTCGC
>CAMEZU010000052.1 GCA_945947925.1 uncultured Verrucomicrobiota bacterium | reverse complement strand
GTCCTCGCCCGACGACTTGTACCAGGTGCCGTCGCGCAGGCGGAAGCTCTGAAGCGACGCCGCGCCGCGCTTGATGCGGAAACCGTCGGACGCCTCGACGCCGTCGGGACAGAGGTCCCTCAGCCGGAAGCCGTCGGCCGCGCGGTCGACCGCCGCCAGGACGTTCGTGCCGACCACGTAGATCTCGGGATCGCCCGCCACGGTCACGAACACGCCGTCGCCGGGCTTGGTGACGGACCCGAAGGAGAAGGTATGGCTTTCCTCGCCGACCGTGACGGTGACGACGACCGACGGATCCTCCAGGCCGTAGTCCGCCCGCGTGCAGCCGAAGTCAAGCAGGTCCTGCTCGCGATAGACCTGAAGCACCGGCGAAAGGGTCAGCGCGTCCTGAACGCTCCGCGCAAGGCGCGACTCGGCGGCAGCGACGTACGGATGCGTGATCAGCCAGTCGCCCGGCCTCGCCGAGGCCACGGCGTTGGTCGTCGCCAGGGAAAGCGCGGACTCGAGCACCGTGACGGCCTCGCCCTTGCGCGCAATCGCGATCCGCTCGACGGTCTGGCTCTTGTCCAGCGGCGTCATCAGCGTGGTGCGGGACAGGAGCACGTTGCCCATGCCCTTGAAGGACAGGAACACGTGAATGACGAGCAACAGCAGGTTGCACAGCAGCAGCAGGCGGATGATCTTCCGGTTGCTCATTAGCGGCTCCTCCTGCGCCTGATCGCAAGCGCCATGACGACGAAGACGAAGAACGGCAGCGCGATGGCGGACACCACGACGAACCGGGCCCGGTCGGACCGGTCCATCTTCGAAACCAGCAGGTCGGTCTCGGCGCCGGACTGCGTCAGCGCGTCACGTCCGGACAAGTACTTCACACAGTTGAGGAAGAAGTCCCGGTTCGCGTTGCCGTCGTTCGCCAGGCTCCAGTTCCGGACAAAGCCGGAATCGCCGACCGCGATGATCCGCGTCGGACGGAAGGCGAGGTCCTTCACCTCCTCGCCGCTTTCGACCGCCGCCGCAAGACAGGCGCCGCCGGCACCCAGCAGCGGAGAGAAGCGAGGCCCGTTGCCGCCCAGCCGCTCGAAGACGACCGGACGCTCCAGGATCACCTGCTGCCCCGCGAACGGTGCCGACACGGCGTGATCCGCCGAAAAGTCCCGGACGATCACGTCCGTGCCCGTCTGCGTGGCGACTCCCGCGAGCGCCTTCGCCATCGGACGGATCTCCCACTTGGCGAGCAAGGACTGCATCCCGGTGAACTGGTCGGAGTCCAGCAGCACGAGCAGCCGGCCGCCCATGCCCTTTCCGCCCGGACCGTTCAGGTAGGCGTTGAGACGGTTCATCTCGACCTCCGAGAAGTCGTTGCGCGCACCCGCAATGACGACGAGCGCACAGTCGTTCGACACGGTCCCGCTCTCGTCCGCGAGATCCAGCGTGCGGTTGCCGTAGCCCGACCACTCCAGCTCGCGCGCAATCCGGCTGACGCCCTCGTTGCCGACGTCGGAGAAGGACGCCTCGCCGTGGCCCGTCGTCCAGTACACGTTGCTGCGCTGGAACGGCACCGTCATCCGCTCGATCAGCGAAATGCAGTTGCGCTCGCCGTATCCGTCAGCGAGCCGCAGGCACTCGATGCGGCCGTCGCGCTCGAAGACGAGGCTGTCCTTCTCCGCCCCCGCGCCGATCAGGCGGGACGCCGCGCCCAGGTCAAGCGTCGGGTCGACGTGCTGAAGATCGATCCTGAGACCGCACTGCGCCTCCGCCTCGGCGGCAAGCGCCCGCAGGAAATGTCCGACCTCGCGGAAGCGCGCGTCTTTGCGGTCCATAAACGCCGTGATCGTCAGCGACCCCTGCGACGACGCCAGGACGGTGCGCGTGCGCGGCGAGAAGCGGAACCCGTCACCCCCGATCGGAACGTCCAGCGTGACGTCCAGGCGGTAGGCGAGGGCGATGAGCTGCACGGCCAGGAGAGCCGACAGCACCAGCGCGAACCGGGTCGAAAACCGAAGGCCGGACGCCCCGCGGCTCTCGCACCGCAGCGCGGCGATCGTCTTCGACGCGAACAGCAGCGCGCCCACGGTCAGCACCGCGTACGTGACCAAGACCGCCGTCGACACCGCGCCAGCGGCCAGGTCGAAGGCGTGCGCGTCCAGCGGCATCTCCCCGAAGCTCGGCCGACCCTGCGGCGCCCAGGCCATCAGCGCGCACCACAGGGCGCGCGGCACGGCCACCAGCACCGCGATTGTCGCGCACGCCGACGCCGCCGCATTCCGAAAGCACGCGCTCGCCGCCACCGCCACCGCGCTCCACAGCGCCCCCTGCAGCATCAGGGCGAAGACGCCGGGCAGGAACGAAAAGACGGACACGCCCTCCAGCAGCGTCGGCGCGTAAAGACGCAGCACCGCAGAGGACAGGAGGTGCGCCAGAATCACCGCACCGGACGACATCGCCCAGACGCCCAGGAACTTGCCCAGCACGAGGTCGCGCTCGCGCACGGGCGCCGTCAGGAGCAGTTCCACGCGCCCCGTCTTGCGCTCGTCGCTCCAGACGTCCATGCCGAGCAGGGCCGACAGCAGCGGCAGCACCGGCGAAACCGACACCGTCCACAGCGGCACCAGCCGCACGCGGCTGCCTTCCGCCGCATCCAGGTTGAAGGCCAGCAGCGCCGCCGCGGCCGCCAGGAAGCCCGCCAGCGCCAGCGCCGTCGTGTAGAGTCCGCGGGCCATGCCCACGGTCCGCCGGAACGTCACGCGCACGGGACTCACAGCCCGCCTCCCCGCAGGGCCTGGTCGACCCGCGACACCGTCGCCGCCGCATCCATCCCGGCGGCCGGAATCGTCGCGGAAATGACCCCGTTGCGCAGCACGAGAATGCGCGTCGACCACTTCACGAGGTCCGTGATCTCGTGCCCCGTGACGATGACGCTCGAAAACGCGGCCACCGTCGAGACAATCGTCCCCGCCGCCTCGCGCATGCTGCGGTCAAGCCCCGCCAGGACGTCGTCCAGCAGGAGGACGCGCGGACGCAGCAGCATCGCGTCCGCCAGCGCCACGCGCTTCTTCAGCCCGAACGAGAGCTTGCGGATCGGCTGCATCAGAATGTCCGTGATGTGGCAGATCTCGGCCGCCTCGCCCACCCGCCGACGGATGCGCTTGTCCAGCTCGCCCTTCAGCTGGGCGCGGTACTTGAGGTAGCCTTTAACCGTCATATCTTCGTAAAGGGACGGATTTTCCTGCAAATAGCCGAGTTGCGAACGGTACCGAAGCGGATAGTGGACCGCGTCCTGACCGTTGACCCGAATCGACCCCGCATCCTGCGTCATCAAGGTCGCCAGGATCTTCAGGAGCGTCGTCTTGCCCGCACCGTTGTCCCCCACGATGCTCACCGTCTCGCCGGGCGAGACAACGAACGAGACGTCGCGCAGCACGGGTTGCGCGCCATACGAGAAGGCTATATTGCGGACTTCAAACATTTAAGGAAGACATTATAGCAAAAATCGGGCTAGATGAGGCTGCCCAAATTCATGCTGTGCGACGCCTTCAAGAGAACCGTGTCCCCCGCCGAGACCACCGTCCCGATCGCCGCCTTCGCGTCTTCCACCGTCTTGAACGAAACCGTGCACCGGCACCGCGACGAGCGCTCCCCCACCGCGACGACCGCATCGAAACCAAGGCCCGCCGCATGGTCGAAGACCCGCCGATGCAGCTCGTCCGCCGCCGGACCGAGCTCGAACATGTCCCCGAGCACCGCGATGCGACGCCCCGGTACGGACAGCGCCGCAAACGTGTCCAGCGCCGCGATCATCGCGTCCGGATTCGCGTTGTAGGTGTCGTCGATGAAGCGGACCCCGTCCTTCTCCGCCTTGCGCCAGCGCGCCCCCGGAAGCGCGAAGTCCGCGAGCGCTGCGACCGCCTGTGCGCGCGTCACGCCGAACCGCTCGGCGACGGCATACGCCAGCGCCGCGTTCGAGACGTTGTGCGCCCCCGGCAGGACCCCTGCGAGCGCCTCCGCCAGCCACGCGGGATGCGGATCGACGGACACGAGCCGATCGCCCGCCAGTTCCCGGAGGATCCCGAGACGGCCGTTTTCGGACGAGGCGACGCACGCGCCCTTCGCGCGGGCGAACAGCGTTCCCTTCTCGCGCGCAATGCCGTCCTGCGTCTCGAAGAACTCGATATGGGCCGTCCCGACGTTGGTCACGAGTCCGCAGTCGGGCTCCGCGACGTCGCAGAGATGCGCGATCTCCCCCGGATGGTTCGTCCCCATCTCCAGGACGAGGAAATCCGCGTCCTTCGGACAGTTGAGAATCGTGATCGGAAGCCCGATGTGGTTGTTGAAGTTCCCCTCGGTCGCGTGCACCTTGCCGGCCTTCGACAGGAATGCCTTCACCAGCTCCTTCGTCGTCGTCTTGCCGGCCGACCCCGTGACGCCCACGACCGTCGCCTTGAGCGACCGCCGGTACTCGCGCGCCACGCGGTCGAGTTCCTCGTAGCCGTCGACAATCCCCGCCGCGCCCTTTTCGAGCGCCATCGGAATATAGTCGTGACCATCTGACTTCTCGCCCTTCAGCGCCACGAAAAGCATGCCCGGCTTCACCAGCCGGCTGTCAAACGTCACCCCGCAGAAATCCATCTCGTCCGTCTACTCCTCTTCCGGCGCATTTACCCGCCTGTCGCCTATTATACCATTATCCGACGCCGATGATGGCGCTGATCGACTTCGAGGGAATCATCAGGAGGTTCGGGGAAAGGAGGATGCCGGCCCGACGGGAGGCGTCCAGCACCGCGAGGAGCTCGCGCTGCGTCTCGAGCGGCAGGTCCCCGTAGCCGGGGGCGTAGCGGAAGCGGAGGCTCTCCCCCGCCACCGCCGGCTCCGCGAGAAGATCGGCCTCGCACCGGTCGCACCACGCCTCGATCAGCGCTGCGCCCGTCGCCTGCGCAATCAGCGCGTCCGCCCCGCTCGTCTGCGAATACCGCCGCGCGAGGGCGTCCACCTCCGCCCCGAGCGTCGCACAGAAGAGATAGGCGTGACGGCAGCCCGCGAGATGGCGCGCGAGGTCGCGGCTCCGCAGGAGGAGCGGACCGACCGCGTAGCTGCCGTCGCCGTGAAAGACGACCGGCTCGAGCCGCCAGTAGGCCTTGGGACGCGCGGACGCCAGAACGGCCTTCCCGACGCGGTCGAGCCGCTCCGTGAGCGCCGCGTCCGGCTCCGCACCGCCCATCCGCAGATAGGCGAGCACCTTCCGGCGGTCGACTGTCAGGTCTGCGGACACGGTCAGCGGACGATGCTGCCGAGGTTCGCCATGATGCGCTCGGCGACGATCGGCTTGTTCATCGTGTAGATGTGGACGGCCGTGACGCCGTTCGCCATCAGGTCGATGATCTGCTCCGTCGCGTACGCGATGCCCGCGTCGAGCATCTGGTCGGGGTTGTCGCCGAACCGGTCGACGATGGACCTGAACCGCGGCGGCAGGTACGTGCCCGAGAGCTTGCAGATGCGGTCGATCTGCTTCCCGTTCGTCACCGGCATGATGCCCGCGATCACCGGCACCGTGATGCCGGCGGACCTGAGGCGCGAGAGGTAATGGAAGAAGACGTTGTTGTCGAAGAACATCTGCGTCGTCAGGAAGTCCACGCCCGCCTCGACCTTGTGCCTGAGGTTGCGGATGTCGTCCTCGAGATGCGCGCAGTCGGGATGGCACTCGGGATAGCACGCACCGCCCGTGCAGAAGCCGCCGACGTCGCGGATGACGGACACGAGATCCGACGCGTGCGCATAGCACCCGGGCGGCGGCTCCGTCGCATTGACCGGCACGTCCCCGCGCAGCGCGAGGATGTTCTCGATCCCCGCCCCGCGCAGCGCCGCGAGCTCCTCCTGGATCCGCTCGCGCGTCGAGGTGAGGCACGTGAGATGCGCCAGCGCCGTCACGCCGCAGTCCTGCACGTGCTTCGCAATCGACAGCGTGTTCGTGTTCGCCCGCCCGGCCGCGCCGTAGGTGACGGACATGAACGACGGCTTCGCCGCGCAAAGCCGCGTCACCGCCTCCTTCACCGGCTCGAAGGCCGCATCCTGTTTCGGCGGAAACACTTCAAAGGAAACCGACGGCTTCCCCGAGGCAATGATATCCCTGATCTTCATAGACCCGATATTATAGCAAATCACCTAGGCTTTGATGACCCGCTGGACGCGGGTGCCGAGGGAGCAGATGATGTCGTAGGCGTGGGTGCCCTTCAGGGCGGCCCAGTCATCGGGGGTGATCGCGTCGCGACCGCACTTGCCGAAGCAGATCACCTCGTCGCCGGCCTTCACGCCGGGGACGTCCGTGACGTCCACCGTCGTGTAGTCCATCGAGATGCGGCCGACAATCTTGCAGCGCCGCCCGCCGATGAAGACGAAGCCGCGGTTCGTGAGCGCGAGGGGCAGTCCGTCCGCATAGCCCGCCGAGATCGTCGCCACCTTTGCCGGCGCGTTGAGACACCAGGTCCGCCCGTAGCCGAGCGTCGTCCCCGCCGGGAGCTCGCGCACCTGCGCGACGCGCGTCTTCAGCGTGAGGACCGGCTCAACCTTCAGCGCCTTGCGTCCGTACGGATCGAAGCTGCCGTGCAGGTTGATGCCCGTGCGGACCAGCGTGAACGGCGCCTTCGCCGTCTCGGGAAAGTTGTTGATCGCATCCGACGCCGCCATGTGCACCTTCTTGAAGCGGATGCCCTCCTTCGCGCACGCCGCGACGATGGACGTGAAAAGCTTGATCTGCTTCGCCGTGAACGGATCCTTCGGCTCATACGCCATCGGACAATGCGAGAAGATGCCCTCGCAGTCGAGTCCCGGAAGCGCCTTCACCGCGCGGATCGTCCCGAGTGCGTCCTTCGCCAGGATCCCGAGACGCCCCATGCCCGTGTCGAGCTTGAAGTGGACCTTCGCCGTTCTCTTCGCCTTCACCGCCGCCGCGGACACGAGCTTCGCCTCCGCGAGGTCCGTCATCGGCAGGATCACCCCCGCCTTCACCATCTCGGGGATCTCGTCCGGCAGGACGGACGAGAGCATCTGGACCTCGATGCCGGCGCGTCCCTTCAGCACCTTGAGGAGCTCGAGCGCCTCGTAGGGCTCGGCGACGCCGAACTGCGTGCAGCCCGCCTCGACGAGCGCCTTCGCATACGCCGCAACCCCGAGTCCGTACGCATTCGCCTTCAGCACGCACAGAACGTCCATCGGCTTCACATGCGCGGCGATCTTCCGATAGTTCCGCACCAAAGCCTGCAAATCGATCTCAACGACAACCCGACGCTTCATGATCAAGCTCCCGTCTTCACGGTGAAGATCTTGCCGCACATGTGGCAGGTGATGTCGAGCGTCGGCGGGAGCGTCTTCCTCTCCTCGTCGCTCAGGGCGCTCAGCATCGCGATGGCGCGCTCGGGCGAGCAGCGGCAGGCAAAGGAAAGCGGCGTCGTCTTGCGGAGCTCGGCCTTCCCGAGGCCGAGCTGATCGAGGATGTTGCGGCTTGCGACCGAAAGCTTCTCCGGAACGAAGGCCGTCACGGACGCCGTGGAATCGGGCAGTGCCTCGACGAGGGCCCCGCGGGCCTCGAGGATTTCGACTTCGTCGTTCACGACCGCCTCGAGATAGAGGCAGGCCTTGCGCTGGAGCGAACCCGCGAGATAGCCGTCGAGCGAGTTGGAGATGCCCTGAGAGAGAATGCGGCCGGGACGCGAACGGGTGACCTGCAGCTGCTTGTCGCCAATCACCAGACTGTCCTTGGGAACGCCCATGCCGTCGAAGGCGTCGAGCACCTTCTTCTCGGTGTAGCCGCGGAGCGTGCCCGCAGCCGTGCATTCGACGTTGAAGCCGCCGAGCGGACCCGAACACTTCATCTGGATGATGAGCGTCTCGTCCTCGGCCTCCATCTCCGCGCCGAGCAACGCCGCCGCGGCCACGGCCTTGGTCAGGTAATGCGCCGCCGTCGGTCCGCAGAGATGTCCCCGCGCCAGCGCCTGCGCCGCACGCGTCACGTCGACAAGCGTCACCGCGACCTTCTTCTCGGAATCATACCACTCTTCTCGACAATCCTTCAGCATACGCCAGACTCCTCATTTCCGTCCGCGTATTATACCACAATCCGCCCGCAAAAAGCCCCGCCGTGCGGCGGCGTCGATTTTAACCAGGGACAGTCCCCAACGATTTTTCCTTTCGACGATCCCTTCAGAAGGCGTATTGGAGGCCGAGGGCGAACGTGTAGATCATCTCGTTGGTGCCGTCGATGTCCAGCGTGGCGTTCGCATCCGCGCGGAGGGACCAGTTGTCATCGAAATGCCAGAAGCAGCCCCAGCCGAGGGACGGCCCCACCCCGCCGTCGATCCAGCCGTCGGCACCGATCGTGAAGAACGGATCGAACGGCTCATAGAGCCACCAGTGCCAGAGTCCGTGGACGCCGAGTCCGGGCGCGTCCTCCAGCCAGGACGCCGTGCCCTCGAGCATCCAGGCGTCGTCAACGTAGTAGCCGACGCGCACCGTCGCCCCGCCGAGCCGGTGCAGCTTCGCACCGCCCTGCGGCAGGACGAGCGTCGCCTGCGTGCTGAAGGACCAGTGTTCATAGTCGTATTCGACGTAATCGTACGGATTCTCCTGTCCGAACGCGGACAAGAGGACGGCGGCACACGCCAGCGCGGCGAGACAACGCTTCATCTCAGATCTCCACTTCCTTGAGCCAGGCGAGTTCGCGCCGGCGCATCCGTTCGTAATCGGCGGGCTCCAGGTCATCCGCCCCGCTCAAATGGTCCATACCGTGGGCGATGTAGAGCAGGAGCTCCTTCGCCGGGGACCAGCCCGCACGCTTCGGGGCCGCGCGGAGCGCCTGGTCCGTGTTGACGTAGAGCTCCCCGTAGACCCCCTCGGGTTCGGGCGGCATCGCCTCGTAGGCCTGCGTCGTGACGTCCGTCGGACCCTCCGCCCCGTTGATTGCCGCATGCGTCTGCGCCGAAAAGGCGTCGTCCTGGAGAATGACCGTCACCGCGCGGAACGGCACGCCGATGCGGGCCGAGGAACGGTCCGCGAATAGCGCCGCAGCGGCCTTCACCGCGGCCTTCTTCAGTCCGAGGGACCGCGGCAGCATGCCGTCAATTTCAATCCTGCATTTCGCCATAGGTGGCTAGTATTATAGCACAACGGCCGCGAGACGCAGCGCGAGCTCCGCGCAGGCAATCGCGTCG
>CAMEZU010000051.1 GCA_945947925.1 uncultured Verrucomicrobiota bacterium | reverse complement strand
GCTGCTCGGCAGGATCACGGCGAGTGGTCCGTTCTCGGACAACACAGCCGACAAAGTCGCGCCGTCCTCGGGCGGTTCGATCAAGGTGACGGCCGGTGCGATCACGGGGACGGGCTCGATCCTGTCCTGTGGTGGCGCGGGACGCCGGAACTATGCCGGTGGTGGTGCGGGCGGTCGTGTGGCGATCCGGCTGACGGAAGCGGGCGCGACGATTCCCGAGACGATCACGCTCAACGCGCAGGGCCGGTACGGCTATGCCTTCAAAGAGTCGGCGGACAAACTCGGCTCGGCGGGTACGATCTACGTCGAGACGAAGGCGGAGGGCGAGAAGGGCGGCACGATCACGATCTCGAACTGGGCGGATCGCGAGAACGCCGCCTTCACATCCGCGACAGTCATCCCGACGACGCCGATCGTGGCCGCGAACGAGGGTGATCCGGTTGCTGATTTCAAGCGGGCGAAACTGATCGTCTGCAATCATGCGATTGCCGAGGTGAGTGCGGATAATCTTCGGATGCGCGAAGTCACGGTTGCAGACGGCGCCACGCTCGATCTTGCGGGGCGGACGCTGACGGTCGCGAAGGCGAAGGTCGGCGAGACGAAGCTCAAGCCCGGAACGTACAAGGCGACTGATGAGGTTCTCAGTGATTATGTCTCGGATTCATCGGGTACGAATGCCGGTGTCCTGGAAGTGACGGGCGGTGGCCTTGCTGTGATTGTGAGGTAAACGTGTCGCCAGCCGTTTCTGATGGGAGCTCATGGGGCGTAACTGGGAGACGCGACGTCTCGTCGCGTTAACAATGGTGATTTGCAATTCATTATTGATGCGGCAAGATGCCGCGTCTCCCAGTTTTAGGCAAGATGCCGCGTCTTGCAGCATTAAATGGAGGACGGCGGGTACGATAGACACGGAAGGACGGACGCGGTTTTATTTACTTAATCTGAATAAAGTAAATGGGGATTAAGTAATATGAACTTCTTCGGACGAAAGAAGGAAATCGAAATCTTGCGGAATGAGCGCGAACTTTCGTTCGAGAATTCGCGTTTTACCGTTGTTACCGGTCGCCGTCGGATTGGAAAGACCGAACTTATCGGTCAGGCGCTGAATGATGGAAATGACGTCGCCTTTCGCGAGTTTCCCTGTCGAACTCATGTGTCGGTTCTCGGTCCGGCGAAGGCCGTTCTCCGGGACTTCATCAGCAAATCATCAAATAATCAATCGCGTCAATCTTGCGTGTTATTCTTTTGAGTAATGCTGGACCTTATTTGCTTTGATACAATAGCTAGCGAACCGAAGAGAGAGAGGAGATGCGAATGTCAGTTATCCGTACGGCTTGTGGTTTGATGTTCTTTTGCGTTGCGCTTGACGCGTCGGCGTCTGGTGGCTTTGTCCAGGCCGAACGGGCGACGCCGGAGATGATCGCTGCGGGGAGAACACCGGGGCTCGTCGATTCGCGCACGGGCGCACGCGTGCAGCTTCGCGGCGTCAATGCCGGCGGCTGGCTCGTTACGGAGAACTGGATGTGTCCGACGGGGCCCGCCTCGAACAAGGTCGGACGCTGTCAGTACGAACTGGCGGACGCCTTTCGCGCGAAGTTCGGCGCGGAGAAGGCCGAGGAGCTGTGGGACCTCTATCGCGCGAACTGGTGGCGCGAGGAGGACTTCGCCAACGTGCGCGATCTCGGACTCAACTGCATCCGCCTGCCGTTCGGCTGGCGCGAGCTGATGACGCCCGAGGGGGAGCCGATCGAGAAGGGGCTCAAGCGCATCGACTGGTTTGTCGAAGGTTGCCGCGCGAACGACCTCTACGTGATCCTCGACCTTCACGGCGCGCCGGGCGGACAGAACGGACGCGACCATTCGGGCGATGTGCGCGAGCACCGGCTTGTGAGCGATCCCGCGTCGCAGGATCTCTGCACGAAGCTCTGGACGACGCTTGCCGCGCGCTATCGGAACGACACGACGGTAGCCGGCTACGACTTCCTCAACGAACCCGAGGGCGCGCCGGGCGGACTCACGTCGACGAACGGCGTCATGCAGATCTACGACCGGCTCTACAAGGCGGTCCGTGCTGTCGATCCGGACCATCTCATCTTCCTCGGCGCGTGCTGGACGCCCGAGCAGATCGATCCGCCGGCGGATCACGGCTGGGAGAACGTCTGCTACGAGTACCATTTCTACGAATGGGGCAAGAAGACGGCGGCGGAGATCAACGCGGGGACGGATGATCGCGTCAAGTGGGAGCGTGCGAAGGGACATCACGTGCCCGTCTTCGTCGGCGAGTTCAATCTCTTCGATTCGACCGAGGCGTGGGAATACGGACTCAAGACGTTCGACGAGCTCGGCTGGAGCTGGGCGATCTGGACGTACAAGGTGACGGGTCCGCACATGAACTGGGGCCTCTACCAGGGCCTTGGCCGTACGGCGCCGTTCAAGGCAACGCCCGACGACGACTACGAAACGATCAAGCGCAAGTGGAGCCGTCTCGGCACGTCCGAGTCCTTCACGCTGCAGCCGTTTGCGCATCTTCTGAAAAAGCCGCGTCCAGCATTCCCGGAATTTCCCGACGAGGCGTAGGGAACGGCGATGCGCTGGCTCCTCGGACGCTGGAACGTCCGATAGAAACGCCGCGGACGGAAGGTCTCCAGTCCGAATGGGTATTGGACGGCGTTTCCGTTTGTGCTAGAATAGGGGCATCGATTGGAGGAGAGAAGGAGGAACGGATGCTGGCGAGTTTGGTCTTGATGGCGGCGATGACGGTGGACAACGTTCTGCCGGCGGGCAATATCGTTTACGAGCGGACCGAGGGCGACACGGTCTACGTGCACCAGGAGCTCAGGGACACGGAGGGGGACTGGTTCTACTGGGCGATGCGCGTGAAGGGTGCGGCGGGGCGGACGGTGACCTTCTCCTTCACCAAGTCCGTTGCGGTCGGCGTGCGCGGTCCGGCCGTGTCGCGCGACAAGGGCGCGACGTTCGCCTATGCGGCCGAGAAGGGCGCGACGCGCAAGAGCTTCACCTATACGTTCGGTCCGGACGAGGACGAGACCTGGTTCTACGCGTGCATCCCCTACCTGCCGACGGACTGGGCGCGGTTTCTGGAGAAGAACGGACGGCACGCCGGGACGCGGTACGAGACGGGCGTGCTGTGCACGTCGAAGAAGGGCGCGGACGTGCCGATGGCGCGGTTCGGCTGCCTCACGGGCGCGCCGAAGCACCGGCTCTTCATGACGTCGCGCCACCATTGCTCGGAGACGATGGCGACGTTCGTCCTGGAAGGCGTGGCGGCGGCGTTCCTGGCGGACGACGAACTCGGCGCCTGGCTGCGGGAGAACGTGGAGCTGACGGTCGTGCCGTTCGTGGACTACGACGGGTCCGTCGCGGGCGACCAGGGCAAGAACCGCCAGCCCTACGACCACAACCGCGACTATACGGCGCTGACGCATCCCGAGATCCGCGCGATCGTCGGGCTGCTCCCGAAGCTGGCGCCCGACATGTGGATCGACGTCCATTGCCCCTGGCTGTACGGCGGGGTGAACGAGAAGCTCTCGACGCCGCTCAAGGATCCGAAGCTGCCCTACAACCACCCCGAGAACGAGGCGCGCTTCTCGGCGCTCCTGGAGAAGCTCCAGTGCGGGTCGATGCGCTACCGGGCGGCGGACAATACGCCGTGGGGAACGGACTGGAATACGGACAGGAACTACGCGAAGGGGATGAGCTGCATCCGCTGGGCCATGGGCAATCTGCCGTCGGTCAGAATCTGCCGCACGTACGAGGTGCCGTTTGCCAACGCCAACGGAGCCGTCGTCACCGGCGAGACGTGCCGCGAACTCGGTCGGGATACGGCGAAGGTCGTCCGAGCCTTCCTGACGTCCGAACTCTGCGCCGGAACCTCGGAGAAGTGACGCCTGTCCCCATCGGGTTTCTACGCCGACGGTTGATATTTGATATAATATCCGCGCCTGGGGGAAAAGAAAGGAAGCATGAAGAAAGCATTGATTACCGGCGTGACCGGTCAGGACGGATCTTATCTTGCGGAGCTGCTGCTCGGCAAGGGGTACGAGGTCCATGGTATGATTCGGCGCAGTTCCGTCGACTTTCGCGAGCGCATCGCCCATCTCGAGGGCACGCCGCACTTCCACTTACACTATGGTGACCTGAGCGACTCGTCGTCGATCCTCCAGGTCGTCGCGGCGGTGCGGCCGGACGAGATCTACAACCTGGCGGCGCAGAGCCACGTGCAGGTGTCCTTCGACTCGCCGGAGTTCACGGCGGACGTTGACGCGACGGGCGTGCTGCGCGTTCTCGAGGCGGTGCGCCTCATGGGCCTGACCAAGACGTGCCGCGTCTACCAGGCCTCCACGTCCGAGCTTTACGGCAAGGTCGAGGAAGTGCCGCAGAACGAGAAGACACCCTTCCACCCGTACTCGCCGTATGCGGTGGCGAAGCAGTACGGCTTCTGGATCGTGAAGGAGTACCGCGAGGCCTACGGCATGTTCGCGTGCTCGGGCATCCTCTTCAACCACGAGTCGGAACGTCGCGGCGAGACGTTCGTCACGCGCAAGATCACGCTCGCCGCCGCGCGCATCGCGCAGGGCAAGCAGGAGAAGCTTCTTCTCGGCAACCTCGACTCGCTCCGCGACTGGGGGTATGCGAAGGACTACGTCGAGTGCATGTGGCTCATCCTCCAGAACGAGAAGCCCGAGGACTTCGTCATCGCGACGGGCGTGCAGCACAGCGTGCGCGAATTCGCCCAGCTCGCCTTCAAGGAGGCCGGCATCGAGGTCGAGTTCAAGGGGGCGGGCGTGGACGAGAAGGGGTATGACAAGGCGACCGGCAAGGTCGTGATTGAGGTCTCGCCCGACTTCTACCGTCCGACGGACGTCGTGAACCTCTGGGGCGATCCCACGAAGGCAAAGACGGAGCTCGGCTGGAATCCGCAGAAGACGTCGTTCGAGGAGCTCGTCTCAATCATGGTGAAGCACGACATGGAGAAGGTTGCGGTTGAGCGGGCCGGCGAACGGATCCGCATGAACCTGGCGGAGTACCTAGAGAAGGGCGTGGTGAAGTGATGGACGCGTTGTCGAAGATCTTCGTCGCGGGACACCGCGGCATGGTGGGCTCGGCCTGCGTGCGGGCGTTGAAGGCGGCCGGGTATTCCAAGGTCGTCACGCGCACGCACCAGGAGCTCGACCTCCTCGATCCGAAGGCCGTGCGCGACTTCTACGCGTCCGAGAAACCGGACGTGGCGATTATCGCTGCGGCGCGCGTCGGCGGCATCGGCGCGAACAGCGCCGCCAATTCGCTCTTCCTCTACGAGAACGAGATGATTGCGATGAACACGGTCTGGGCGGCTGCGGAGGCGGGCGTGAAGCGTCTCCTCTTCCTCGGCTCGACGTGCATCTATCCGCGGATGGCGCCGCAGCCGATTCCCGAGTCGGCGCTCCTGACGAGCGAGCTCGAGAAGACGAACGAGGGTTATGCGCTGGCGAAGATCTCGGGACTCAAGCTCTGCGAGTTCCTGCGCCGCGAGCGGGGCCTCCTCTACCATTCGCTGATGCCGACGAACCTGTACGGACCCGGGGATAACTACGACATCGTCCACGGTCACGTGCTGCCGACGCTGATCCGCAAGTTCGAGACGGCGACGGACCACGTCGACCTCTGGGGCACCGGGTCCGCGATCCGCGAGTTCCTGCATGTGGACGACCTGGCGTCGGCCTGTCTGTTCGCGCTTTCCCTCGACAATCCGCCGGACGTGATGAACGTCGGGTCGGGCGAGGAGGTGACGATCCGCGAGCTCGCGGAGGCGGTGAAGGCGGCGACGGGGTCCCGCGCGGAAATCCGCTGGGACGCGACGAAGCCGGACGGCACGCCGCGCAAGCTTTGCGACACGGCGCTGATCAGGTCCCTCGGCTGGAAGCCGCAGATCGACCTCCGGCAGGGCCTCGAGATGACGGTCAGGTCCTATCGCGAGGAGCTGGCGGCGGGAACGGTCAGGCTCTGAGCGGAAGGGGGACGGACGATGACGACGGACGGATTCGATGCGATTGTCGCGGGCGCCGGCATCTGGGGCTGCACGGTGGCGCGCCGCCTCGCGGAAGCGGGGAGGCGCGTGCTGGTCCTCGAGAAGCGCCCTGTGGTCGGCGGCAACGTCCGCTGCGAGACCGATCCGGCGACGGGCATCGAGATCCACACGTACGGGTCGCACATCTTCCACACGCACCTGCCCGAGGTCTGGGCGTTCGTCAATCGGTTCGTCAGCTTCAACGGTTATCAGCACAAGGTGATTGCGCGCCATGCGGGCCGCCATTACTTCCTGCCGCTCGGGCTGGCACTGATCAACGGCTTCTTCGGCGTCGAGCTGACGCCGGCGGAGGTCCCGGCGTTCATGGCGGACGAGGCTCGCGGCCGGGCGATTTTCGACGCGTTCTTCCGCAACTACACGTCGAAGCAGTGGGGCAAGGCGCCGGAGGAGATCGATCCGTCCGTCATCAAACGCGTGCCGGTGCGCGCGACCTACGACGTCAACTACTTCAACGACTACTGGCAGGGCATCCCGTCCGAGGGTTACAACGTCCTCTTCGACCGGCTGCTGGCGCACGCGAACATCGAGGTCCGCTGCGGGACGGCGTTTTCGCTGGCGGACCTGTCCGCGCTGCCGGCGGGCGTGAAGGTCTACTATTCGGGTCCGATCGACGCGCTCTTCGGCTTCCGTCACGGTCCCCTGCCGTGGCGGACGCTGCGCTTCGAGACCGAACGCGTCGCCTGTGCGGACGTGCAGGGAACGTCGGTGGTGAACTACGTGGACGCGGACGTGCCGTGGACGCGTCAGCACGAATACAAGCACTACCATCCGGAGCGGAAGGACGTGATGGCTCATCCCGAGACAATCGTCTGCCGCGAGTATTCGGAGGCCTGGAAGCCCGGAGACGAACCCTATTATCCAGTCAACGATGCCGCGTCGGCGGAACTGCTGGCGAAGTACCAGGAGGAGGCGAAGGCCTATCCGAACCTGGTCATCGGCGGCCGGCTCGGCGCCTACAGGTATTTCGACATGGACAAGGCGGTCGAGGCGGCGTTGAAGCTCAACATTGAATAATCGATCCGACGATTCGGGTATGATATAATGAAAGCCATGAACAGACACCTCGTCCTTATCCTGGCGGTGGCCGTGACCGCCGCATCCGCCGTCTGCGCACGTCCCTACGGTCCCGTCTTTTACGGCGGCCGTCACGGTCGTTATCACGGCGGGTTCGCCGCCGGCGTCGTGGGCGGAGCCTTTGTGGGCGGCATGATCCACAACGCCATCCGCCCCTACCGTCCCATCGTCTACGCACCCGCGCCCGTCGTCGTCCAGCAGCCCGTCGTCATTCAGCCCGCGCCGGCCGTGGTTCAGCAGCCCGTCGTCATTCAGCCCGCGCCGGCCGTGGTTCAGCAGCCCGTCGTCGCTCCGCCGGCTCCTGAGCCCGCCGCGGTTTCCGCGCCGGCCGTCCGGACGCAGCGCGTCTGGGTTGAGGGCTGCTACGTCGACCAGGTCCGTCCGGACGGCTCGCTCGTGAAGGTCTGGCAGCCCGGGCGGTATGTGACGGTCCCGGTCTCGGCGCAGTGACCCGCGGATCCAATTTCTCATTGCCTTTGGAACGAGGTTTTGATAAACTATCTACAAATATAGGCAAATAAGGTATTCTTGTAATGGCGAAAGAAGAAGATCAGGCGATTGAGGTCGTCGGCACGGTGACGAAGGTTCTTCCCGCGACGATGTACAAGGTTCAGCTCGAGAACGGGCACGAAGTGCTCGCCCACATCTCCGGAAAGATGCGGAAGTTCTTTATCAAGATCGCGATCGGTGACAAGGTCACGGTCGAGATTTCGCCGTACGATCTCGGCAAGGGCCGGATCACCTATCGCCACCGCGAGCACACCGTGCAGCCGCAGTGAATTTGAAGTCGGAAGTGTACATTTAACAGAACAAGGAGAGAAACATGTCAGGTCATAGCCACTGGGCGACTATTAAGCGCGCGAAGGGCGCGGCGGATGCGAAGAAGGGTAAGATCTTCTCGAAGCTGGGCAAGGAAATCACGATCGTCGTGAAGGCGAAGGGCGGCGATCCGGCCAACAACCCGACGCTCCGTACGCTGATCGCGAAGGCGAAGGCCGCGCAGATGCCGAACGACAACATCGAGCGCGCCATCAAGAAGGGCACCGGCGAACTCGAGTCCGCCGAAATGGTCGACGCCCAGTACGAGGGCATCAAGGGCGGCACGGCGATTGTCGTCCGCGTCCTGACCGACAACAAGAACCGCGCCGCGGCGGAAGTCTCGAACGTCTTCAAGAAGAACGGCATCGAGCTCGCGAAGCCGGGTTCCGCGTCCCGTCTCTTCGACAAGCTCGGCCAGATCATGATTCCGGCGGCTGACGGCCTCACCGAAGACAAGGTGATGGAAGTCGCGCTCGAGGCCGGCGCCGAGGACGTCGTCGTCGAGGACGGCGGCTTCACGGTCAAGACCCAGCCCGCCGATTTTGTCGCGGTCACCGAGGCGGTCAAGGCCGCCGGCATCGCGATCGACGAGGAGAACTCGAACATCGGCCTCGTTCCGAACATGACGAACCCGGTCGACGACGTCAATGTCGCGAAGGCGATCAACAAGTTCGTCGACATGCTCGAGGACCTTGAGGATACGCAGGACGTCTACACGAACATGGAGACCTCCGACGCGGTCGACGCCGCGCTCGAAGCCGAGGGCTAAGCACGTTCACTCGGGCGGGGTTGTGCGGTCATGTCCCAGACAGACGGCGCGGCCCCGCCTTGATTCTTTTGCTATTCTGCCATGAAGCTTGAACATGTAGCTATTGACGTTGCCGATCCCGAGAAGCTCATCGCCTGGTGGTGCGAAAATCTCGGATTCCGGCGTTCCGCGCCTGGTTCTGCGTTCATCATCGACGATTCCGGGACGATGGGGCTTGAGATTTACCGCACGGGCGAGACGTCCGCCGCGCCCGATTACGCCAAGATGAATGCGATGACGCTGCACGTGGCCTTCGTTTCCGAGGACGTGAAGGCCGACGTTGACCGTCTGGTGGCGGCGGGTGCGACGCTGGAGACGCTGAAGGTTGACAATCCCGCCTTCCATATGGCGATCCTGCGCGACCCGTGGGGCGTGCCGGTCCAGCTCTGCAAGCGCGAGCACACGATTTTCTTCAAATGATGAAAATTCCCCGTTGACGCAGAGCGGGGCGATTTGATATACTATGCGCCGTTCGTGACTGGTGAGATACTCAAGTGGTCAACGAGGGCAGACTGTAAATCTGCTGGCTTACGCCTTCCAAGGTTCGAATC
>CAMEZU010000050.1 GCA_945947925.1 uncultured Verrucomicrobiota bacterium | reverse complement strand
CGTGGTCCTGGATCTTCACCTGAGCGATGCCCGCCTTGATGAAGTAGTCGATGACAATGCCGACATGGCGCTTCACCGTCGTCGCGAGCGAGTCCTCGGTGTCCGTCAGCTGGTCGACCCCCGGGCGTCCGTAGAACATCCCCTTCGCGAACTCGCGGTGGAAGACGGTCTTCACCTGGCGCGTCAACTCCTCGACGAGCTCGGGCGAGGAGGTGCCGTCCGCGACGGCATCGACCGCGCGGCGGTAGGCCGTCACGCACGTCTTCACGTAGTTCGCGTTGCGGGCGCGTCCCTCGATCTTGAAGCTCGCGATGCCCGCTTCCATCAGCTTGTCGACGAAGCCGAGCGAGCAGAGGTCCTTCGCGCTCAGGACGGTATGCGGTTCGACGATGAAGGCGGTCTCCGACTCGTGGACCGGATTCCCCTCCGCGTCCTCGTAGAGGTCCACGGCCTGCACCTTGAACCGCCGCCGGCACGGCTGGTGGCACTCGCCGCGGCAGGCGCTCTTGCCGAACGCCTCGTGGCTCATGAGGCACCGCCCCGACTCCGCGACGCACTGCGCGCCGTGGACGAAGCACTCGATCTCGACGCCCGTCTTGCGGACGATCTCCGCGACTTCCGCGAGCGTGCATTCGCGGGCGAGAACGACGCGCTCCGCGCCCTGGGAGGCGAGGAACGAGACGGCGAGCGAATTTGAGGTGGACATCTGGGTCGAGACGTGGACGACCGCCCCGTGCTTGCGGCAAAGCGAAATGACGCCCCAGTCCGAGACGATGAAGGCGTCCACATACGGCTTTGCCGCGACGATCATCGCCTCGACGGATTCGGCCTCGTTCTCGAACATGATCGCGTTGAGCGTGAGGTAGCGCTTCACCTTCCCGCCGCAGCGCCGCGCGATCTCCGGGAGGTCGTCGACCGTGAAGTTGACGCCGCTCCGGGCGCGCATGTTGAAGGTGCCGAGGCCGAAGTAGACGGCGTCGGCGCCCGCGTCGATCGCCGCCTGCAGGCAGACGAAATCCCCCGCAGGGGCCAGGATCTCAGGTTTCTTCATCCCGCCTATTATAGCACAGCCCGCGTCGACTCGCGAACGACGAGCTTGGCCGCAAGCCGACAGTGCATCTGCTGGGCCATCGGATTCTCGATGCGCCGCACCACCGAACGAATCGCCTGCACGGCGATGCCCTTGCACGGCTGGCGCATGGTCGTCAGCGACGGCTTGAGGCGCGAGGCGATGGCCACGTCGTCGAATCCCGCAACCCGGACGTCCTCGGGGACGCGCAGCCCGAGGGCCGTCAGCGAGGCGATCAGCTTCGCGGCCGCCGTGTCGTTCTGACAGACGATGGCGTCAATCCCCCGGCTGTCTTCCATGATCTCGCGCACGGCCTCCACGTCTGCGGGATCCGCCTGGACGACATCGAACCTCCCGCCCGACGCATACTGGCGAAATCCGGCCACCCGCTCGCGAATGCTTTCCGACAGGCAGTCGTGGATCAGGAACCGAATGTCCTTCACTCCGCGCGACTTGAGATGACTCGCGAGGATCGAGCCCGCGCTGAAGTTCCCGATGCCGACGATGTCATGGTACGGATTCTCGACAGGCGGCCAGATGTCGCAGTCCAGGAGCACCAGCGGCACTTGCGCCTCCCTGATCATCGCCAGCAGCTCGCTGTTCTTCTCCCGACAGTCGGCGCCGTACTCGAGCGGCTGGAGAATCAGTCCGGCGATGCCCGCCTTGATCATTTCCCGCACCAGCTCGAGCGTCCGATTGCCGATTGTCACGACATTGACGTCGGACGCGTCGCCGACAATCAGCTCGATGTTCTCCAGGGCCGCCTGCAGGCGCATTTCCTTGCAGATGCGCGGAAAGATCTCCGAGAAGTGACTGCCGGACACGATCACGCCGACCTTCTTCCGCGCCGCCGTCTTCACTTCGGGACGGGCTTCCTTCCCACAGCGGGAAACATAGGTGCCGCGCCCCTGCTGCGCGCAGACGAGTCCCCGCTGCCGCAGTTTCTCGACGACCTGGTGCACCGTCTGGCGCGCCACGCCGAACCGCCGCATCAGCTGCCGTTCGCTCGGGAAGCGGTCGTGGGCGGCGAAGTGACCCGAGAGAATCTCCTCGGCCAGGATTCGTTCGATCTTCCGTGATTTGCCCGTCTTCTGTTCGCCTGACTCTGCCGACTCGATCATTGGGGAGTTTCCTGTAGGGGTTAGCGTACACTCATTGCAAAGGCAATCACCGGTCGACGTCCGACCCGTATGGCGTCGCGACGGTCATGAGGTTATCCATGGAGCTCCATCTCCCGGTCGAAGCACCGCGGCGCCTCGTCGTTGCGGTGACAGATGAGGATTGCCGTCGTCTGCGGATGCGCCTTCAGATACGCGCCGATCCGGCGCGACGCCCGCTTCGCCTCGCGCTCGTCGAGGTTCATGAACGGCTCGTCGAGGATGAGCAGTTCGGGATCGCCCGCCACAGCCTCCTCGATCAGCTCCTCCGGTCCCTTCCCGAGATACGCCTGCATCTCCGGACTCACCATGCCGATCCGCCGGCGGATCTCCGAGAGCTGGACGCCCACTTCGCGCGGAATCCCGAAGACCCTGACGTCCGCCGCATACGCTAGGGGACTGTCCCCGGTCACGAGCGCCATCAGCGTCGTCTTGCCGCTCCCGTTCTCGCCGCGCAGGATCCAACGCTCGCCCTGGCGGACCGTCCACGAGAAATCCCTGAACAGCGTGCGGCCGCCGTAGGCGAGATCGAGGTGACGGATCTCCACCACGGGCGGACGCGTCGCGTCCGTCTTCGGTACGGACCGCTTTCTCGCCGCCGCCTTCCCGTCCGTTTTCGTCGCGCACGGCTTCGCCGCCACCTCGCGGACCGCACCGCGCCGGTCGACCTCCAGTCCTTTCACCACGCCCTTCGGCAGTTCGTCCGCATGGCGGCAAGCCATGATGACGGACATCCCGCGCGCCGCCAGGGCCGTCACGACGTCCTTCAGCTTCTCCCGCTGCTTCACGTCCATCCCCGCCGCCGGATCGTCCAAGACGAGCAGCCTCGGCCCCTTCGCCAGCGCCCGAGCCAGGAGAACGCGCCGCGTCTCGCCGTTCGAGAGCGCAATCACCAGGCGGTCCCACAGCTTGCGGAGGTCGAGAAGACGGAGGATTCGCTCCTGCCGCGCCCGAAACGCCTTGCGCGTCTCGGGACGCTTCGCGCCGACTTCGAAGGGATTGATCTCCCAGACATCGTCATACGAAAGGAAGTCCGCGACCGTCTTGCCCTCGTCCTCGTAATAGCGGGCCTGGGGCCATCCCGTCCGCTGCGCCTCGCCCGCGTGCTGCGCGAAACTCAGCAGCGCCGTCACGTCTTCGAGGTCCTCGCGCCGCGCCAGCCGCGCGCACCACGCGGTCCGCATTTCCGCATCGGGTCCCGTGACCGCCCAGATCTCACCGGGCGCAATCTCCAGCTCTTCTGAAATTTTCACGGGCGCATATTATAGCACACGAAGCCACCGCGTTACGCAAAGAAATGCTGTGTTTCCTTTGCGCCGACTTACACCGCCGTCCACACGCTGACGCGACGGGTCGAGGTCAACGTTACGGTCGTGGCCGTCGCACGGTTGAGGGTGGCGCAGTAGAGGTTGTCGAAGCGAACGCCGTCCAACGGCCATTCGAGTCCCTTCGACGTCATGCGCGTCGTCGGGTCCGGCGCGAAGACGGACACAGGTGCGCCTGCGGCGACCTTCAGGCGGAGCCGTCCCTCAAACGGCACGAAGCGGCCGTGGTCCGTCACGATCTCGAGGCCGAACGCGAGCGCGCGGAACACGTTCCCGAGCGTGTGGTCCTCGCGCTTCCCCGTCGCACCCACGATGACCGGACGCTTCCAGCCCTGCGCCGCGCACCAGCGGACCGCCTTCGCGAGGTCGTTCGTCTCCTGCTCGGCAACGTGCACGATCCGTGCGCCGCCCGACCTGCCGCCCTTCAGCGAATCGAGGTCCCCGACGATCGCCAGCGGTTCGCGCTTGAACCGCCGCCGGTAGGCCTGTGCCGCGCCGTCGCAGCAGACGACGCGCTTCGCGCCTGCAAGGAGCCGCCACGCCGCACCGCCCGCACGCGGGAAATCCCCCGCCGCCAGGATCACCGTGTCTCCGCGCATGCGGGGCCCTTTCCGATCACGTGCGTGAGTTCCGCGCCAAGCGCCGCCAGGAAGACGAGCGCGCAGCCGACGAGGCAGCGGGACGAGAAGACGTCGTTGCAGAAGAGCCAGCCGAAGAGCGCGCCGAAGACGGACTCGAGGCTCATCACGATTGCCGCGAGCGCCGGCGGCGTGCGCATCCCCTGCGCGACGTTCTGAAGCGTGTAGCCGATGCCGGACGCGCAGACGCCGAGAAAAAGGAGCGCGGGAAGCGCGCCCGTGACGCTCTCCACCGTCAGGCGCGAGGCCTCGGCCGGGAGCGCAAGGAACGGGAGCGCACAGAGTCCGCACGTCGCGAACATCACGATCGAGAGCGCGATCGTGTCCGTCCCCGGCGCAAAGCGGTCCACGACCAGGATCTCCACCGCGAAGAGCGCCGCACAGAGCAGCGTCAGCAGCTCGCCCGTCCCGACGGCGAAACGCTCGCCTGCCTTCACGCAGATGAGGTAGGTGCCGACGAGCGCGGGCACGAGCGCGACCCATTCCGAGACGGACGCACGCCGCCCGACGAAAAGTCCGAAGACCGGCACGAGCAGCATGTAGTTCGCCGTCAGGAATGCGCAGACGCCCGGCGAGACCTCCGCGTCGAACGCAAGCTGCTGCGCGTACATCGGCACGAAGAGGGCGACGCCGCAGATCGCGCCGGCCTTCAGCGTCTTCGCGTCGAAGCCGTTGGCGCGACGCACGAGCTGGACGACAAGCAGGAAGGCAACCGCCAGAACGGACCGGAGCGCGATCACCGCCGCCGTGCCGAGATGGTCGGCCCCGTACTTCTGTCCGACAAATCCACCGCCCCAGAAGAGCGTTGTGATCAACAGGAGAATCGCCCCGAGATGTTTCTTCATGCCTTCGCTCCCACACCGCAGATGCCGTCCGTCAGTCCCGCGCGCACGAAGGCGCGGTCACGCGATCCGTCCGGACGGATGACGATCGCGATCGCATCGAGAAACCGCGGCCAGTTGTCCTTTGTCACCGACGCCAGGATGCCGCTTCCCTTGGCATACGCCGCGAGATACACGTCGTGCGACGTGAAGACGCCGAGGCGTCCCGTGAACTGCGAGACGCAGTAGTCCTCGAAGGCCTTCGTCGACGGACCGAGCGCGTTGAAGCCGACCTGCGTCCCGCGCTCGAGGTAGTCCCCCATCTTCTCGAAGAAGCGTCCGTCCCGGAACAACTCCCACACCTGCAGCTCGTCCGCGATGAAGGCGCTGCCGTTCCCGATCGCCGCGTCCGTCGGAATCTCCGACACCTTGCTCCCCAGGCCTTTGGCGATAAACTGCGCGGTGAGGACGGTGCGCCGGAGCGGACTCGCCCGGAACTGCACGTCGTCCGTCGCACCCTTCAGGAGACGTCCGTACGCGAGGCACAGCCGCTCGCCCTCCGGCGTCAGCGGCAGCGCCGCGCCGAAGGTCTTGTCCTCGCCGTCGATCTTGGGACGCTCCGAATGGCGCACGACGAGCAGCACGCGGTTGCCGCGCGCGAGCTGGTCGCGGACGAAGCCCGGGCCCACCTCGCGATTGAGCGCGAGGCCGAGCTCGGCGAGCGGACGCATCACGAAGTCCCGCTCGTGCGCCCGCGGATGCGGCAGGGTGAGCTCGGGCGTCTCGAGGACGAGTCCGCCGAAGTCGACGAGATCGAGGTCGATCGTGCGCGGACCGTTCCGGACCGTCCGCACGCGCCCGAGCGCGTCCTCGATCGCATGCATCCGCCGCGCGAAGTCCTGTGCGCCCAGGTCGGTCTCGCAGACGACGACCTGATTGAGGAACGCGAGATCCGCGTATGCGTCCGGCACATCGACTGGCTCGGTCTCCAAAACGGAGCTCGCAGCAACAACCCGCGTCTCAGGCAGGGCGGCGAGCGCCGCGCGCGCACGGGCGAGGTAAACCGTCCGCGGTTCCAGATTCGATCCAAGGGAAACAATCGCGCGTGTCATGCCATCACGTACCAGAAGATGCAGAAGAAGTGGCAGATCGTTCCCGCCAGCACGAAGAGGTGCCAGACCATGTGGGCGTAGGGGAGGGACTTCCAGAGATAGAAGATGCAGCCGAGCGTGTAGAGCGCGCCGCCGGTCGCGAGCCACATCGTCCCGAGTCCCTCGAGACTCCGCACGAGCGGCACGATCGCCGCGAGCGCGGCCCAGCCCATGATCACATAGGCGCTTGTCGAGAGATAGCGGAAGCGTCCCGTCGTCCTGAGCTTGAAGAAGATGCCGACGAGCGTCGCGCCCCACTCGATGCCGAAGATGGACCACGCGAGCCCCGGATTGGTCGGTCGTAGCGAGACGAGGCAGAACGGCGTGTAGCTGCCGGCGATCAGGAAGTAGATCGCCATGTGGTCCATCACGTGAAGGACCTGCTTCGCCTTCGCATTCGTCACCGCGTGATAGGCCGACGAGACGGAATAGAGCAGGATCATCGACGCGCCGAAGATCGCGCCGCTCGTCACCTTCCAGGCGACGGCCGTGCCGCTTGCAGCGCCCGCCCACACGACGAGCGCGAGCATCGCCGCGCCGAGATGGGACCCGACGACGTGGGTGACCGTGTTGGCGATTTCCTCGCCGGTGGACTGCACTCTGCTTGTCATACCTTGTTCTCTCCCCGCGACAGCACCGAATTCGCATGCGCGTGGCAGATCGCAAGCGCCAGCGCATCGGCCGCATCATTCTGCGGCAGTTCGCCGAGGGCGAGCAGCGTCTTCACCATCCACTGGACCTGCTTCTTCTCGGCCATGCCGTTGCCGCAGACGGACATCTTCACGCGCCGCGGCTCGTACTCGTAGATTGCGCGTCCCGCCTCGGCCCCGGCGACGATCACCGCCCCGCGGGCCTCGCCGAGCACCATCATCGTGTTCGCGTTCTTGCCGTAAATCACCTTCTCGACGCTCATCACCTCGGGCTGCCAGGTCGCGATCAGGTCCGCGATCGTCCCGTGAATCTTCTTCAGGCACTCCGAGACCGGCACCTTCGGTCCGTTCGGAATGTTTCCGTACGCAAGTACCCGCAGCCGGCTCCCCTGCGTCTCAAGGACGCCATAGCCGGTCGAACGAAGCGATGTGTCGACACCAAGGATGATCATGGTTGAGTATTATACCACAGCGGGAGTTTCCTCACCGCACCTCCGTCGCCTGCACGAAGGACCACTGCGTCAGCGCGAACGTCTGCGCAGCTTCGCCGTCCAGTCCGACGGACCTCACCGGTATTCGAGCGACCGGCTGCCGGGCACCGGATTCCAGACGTTGCGCATGTCCCATCCGAGCAGGGTCGGCACGAGCGCACCGACATGGACCCCGTCCTCGCGGCGGACGCGGTAGATGACATATTCCTTTCCGATCTTCAGTGCCGACCCCCCTTCCGACGGATTCGTCACCTGAAGCAAAGCGCCCGTGCTCGTGATCTCCTGGTGAACCAGGTTGAACTCGGTCTCGAAATCCGTCAGGGGCGGCACCTCGTAGTCGGTCACGAAGAAGCGCGGATCGACGTTCGGCTTCAGGGTCGCCCGCGCGAAGCCCGTCCCCGACTCGCCCGGACGCAGGACGACGCGCTGCAGACGGTTCGATGCGGAGATTGTCGTCTCGACCGTCATGTCGGCGTGCTCGCCTGTGCCGTAGGGCGGCATCCAGGCGCCCTTGGCGAGATCGTAGCCACGCGACCACCGCTGCTCGCCCGTCGTCCACGACAGCGGCAGGCGGAACGAACGGACGGGATGGTCGATCGGATCGCGGACCGCGTCGAGCGTGAGGACGAGCGGATCCGCGGCCGCGGTTTCGGCCCCGCTCGCGTGCAGGACGAACCGGCGGCTGTGATAGCCTTCGGCGGCGACGGTGCAGTCGAAGGGCCTGTAGCCGCGGTGCAGACGCGACACGGCAAACGCACCGTCCTTGTCCGAGATCCCGACGTCCCTGGTCTCGGTCGAGCACGTGTGGTCCGCCCATCCGTCCCCGCGGTACATTCCGTCGACACTCACGGACGCGCCCGCAACCGGACGGCCCTCTCCGTCCACGACGCGGAAGGTCCGCGCATGGCGCGGATAGAAGGCGTCGACCGGCAGCATGAAGGTATCCCAGAGCGGATTCACCACCGCAACGTCCACGCCCTGGAAGATCAGCTTCAACGGCACGCTGAGCAACGAATAGGAGGTGAACTGCTTCTCCGCCTCGGTCAGCGTCAGCCATGACCCGATGCGGCAGGATTTGGTTTCCTGATAGAACTCGCCGGTCCGGGGCGTCATGCAGCCGGACAAGGCAACCGACAGCCCGAAGGCCGTCCATCCCAATGCTTTTGTCATGCCCCTATTATAGCACAAGCGGCCCCGCGCCGCCCGCGTCAGGGCGTCAGCAGCTCGAGCTTGCCGCGCGAGGCCCGGATGGCGCCCGACTCGACGAGTTTCGCGATCGAACGGTACAGCGCCGTGCGGTTCACGCCCAGGTATTCGGCAAGTTCCGTCCTCTTGAAGGCCAGCAGCCGATCGCCCGTGTCCTCGTAATGATGCCGGAGATGCAGCAGAATGCGGTCGCTCGTCTCGTAGCAGCTCATCACCGCCAACTTGCGGACCACCCGGACGCACCGCCGGCCCGACAGGTGGAGCATGTTGCGCAGAAGCGTCCCGTATTCAGGGCTACGAATCAGCTCGTGCGCCGCTTCGACGTCGAGGAGAAGAATGTCGCTCGGCTCGACCGCCGTCATCAGGAAAGGATAGCCCTCCAGCCGCATCTCAGGAAAAGCCGAACCGATGAGCTCGCCCGGGATCGAATACATAAGCTGATGACGGCGGTCTTCCGTCAGCCCGCAGATCGACGTGACGACCTTGCCCGAAATCACCACGAAAAGGTCCTTCACCGCCATGCATTCGTGGGCGACAATCGCACCCGCCGCATAATGCTTCAGCCGCGCTTTCAGGAGCCCGCAGATCGTCTCGACTTCCGCCGCATCATACCCGCGGAACAGGGGCGTCGTCGCCAGGGCCTTGTACAGGAAAGCACAACGCTTGCCGCAGGTCTTGCCCTGCGACATCGCACCCCCGCACGAATGGCTCTTCCGCAACAAATCAATTGCCCTTAATTTTGCTGAGATTCTATCACAACAAATTGGCTTGAAGTGTCGTAGATGTGACACTTCAAGGGTCAATGCCGACAATTCTCGTTTGAATGCGCCTTACAGTGCGACCCAGCGGTTGCCCTGGGCGTGAGAGGCGAGGGCCGCCTCGACGAACCGCATCGTCCTGACGCCTTCACGGGCGCCCGGATGGTCGTGGGCCTGGCGGTCGCGAACAGCGGCGCAGAACTCGTCGTAGATGTTCGCGAACGCCTCGATGAAGCCCTCGTGGT
>CAMEZU010000049.1 GCA_945947925.1 uncultured Verrucomicrobiota bacterium | reverse complement strand
CAAGATCCTGCTCGTCAATCTCTCCAGCCGCGGCGACAAGGATATGGAGAACATCATGCGCTACAAGGAGTCGAAGGGGATGTCCTGATCGCAATTGAATATTGAACATTGAATATTGAACAACCGAGTTGATATTCAATGGACAGTATTCAATCCGCCATTATTCAATATTCAATAATCATTATTCAATTATGTCAACTCGTATCACTGATTGTTTTGCGAAGGCCAAAGCCGAGGGCCGCGGGGCCTTTGTCGCCTATTTCACCACGGGCTATCCGACGATGGCGCAGAGCGAGGCCGCGATCGACCAGGCGATCGCCGGGGGCGCGGACATCATCGAACTCGGCGTGCCGTTCTCCGATCCGTTCGCGGACGGCGGCGTGATCCGCAGCGCCGCATACGAGGCGCTCAAGCAGGGCGTGTGCCTGGACGACGTCCTGGCGGTCGCGAAGCGCCTCCGGGCGAAGCATCCCGAGACGGCGCTCGTGCTGTTCACCTACTACAACGTGATCTTCTCGAAGGGACTCGAGACCTTCGCGAAGGCCGCGGCCGAGGCGGATATCGACGCGGTCCTCGCGGTCGACCTGCCGCTCGAGGAGCGCGACGAGCTCCTGGACGTCCTGAAGCCCTACGGCATCACCTCCATTCCGCTCATCGCGCCCAACACGCCGATCGAGCGCGTGAAGGCGTCCGCCGAGGGCCTTGAGGACTCCTTCCTCTACATCATCACGGTGAAGGGCATCACGGGCGCCCGCGCCGAGCTCCCCGCCGACCTGACGGCGCGTCTCGACGCGATTCGCGCGGCGGTGAAGCTGCCGATTGCGGCCGGCTTCGGCATCTCGACGCAGGCGCAGGCGGACGTCATCTCGCAGCATGCGGACGGCTTCGTCGTCGGCTCGGCCCTCGTCAAGCGCCTCGGTGCGGAAGGTCAGTTGTCGGGCAAGCTTCTGCCCTAAGACGCACTTTTTGCTATAATATACGGCAATGAGAAAACTGCCTTTTGATAAAGCCTGGATTGAGGAAACTTCGAAGAAGTGGCCCACTCCGTTCCATGTCTACGACGCCAAGGCCATTCGCGAGAACGCCCGGCGCCTGAAGGCCGCGTTCGCCTGGAACGACGGTTTCCGCGAGTTCTTCGCGGTGAAGGCCGCGCCGAACCCTTACCTGATGAAGCTTCTGAAGGAGTTCGACTTCGGCAGCGACTGCTCGTCGATGGCCGAGCTCGTCCTCGCCGAGAAGGTCCGCAACGTCGGCGACCGCATCATGTTCACCTCGAACGACACCCCGGCCGAGGAATTCCGCAAGGCCTGGGAGCTCAAGGCGATCATCAACCTCGACGACATCACGCACTGGCCGTTCCTCCGCGAGACGGTCGGCGCCGGGGCCGACTTCTCCGACCGTATCATGTGCTGCCGCTACAATCCGGGTCCGCTGAAGGGCGGCAACGCCATCATCGGCAAGCCCGAGGAGGCGAAGTACGGCTTTACGCGCGAGCAGCTCTTCGACGGCTATGCGCAGATGAAGGCGGCGGGCGTCAAGCGCTTCGGCCTCCATACGATGGTCGCGTCGAACGAGCTCGACCCCGAGTACATCATCGACACGGCGAAGCTCCTCTTCAACCTCGTCGCGGAGATCCACGAGAAGGTCGGCATCGATTTCGAATTCATCAACATCGGCGGCGGCATCGGCATCCCGTACCGTCCCGACCAGAAGGCGATGAGCCTCGAGCGCGTCGGCGAGGGCATCCATGCGGCTTATGACGAGATCGTGGTCGCGAAGGGCCTCAAGCCGATCAAGCTCTATATGGAGTGCGGCCGCTGCATCACGGGTCCCTACGGCTATCTCGTCGCGAAGGTGCGCCACATCAAGGACACCTACCGCAAGTACGCGGGCCTCGACGCGTGCATGTCGAACCTCATGCGTCCCGCGCTCTACGGCGCCTATCACGAGATCGTCGTGCCCGGCAAGGAGAACGCGCCGGCGGAGACGGTCTATGACGTCACGGGGTCCCTCTGCGAGAACAACGACAAGTTCGCCATCCAGCGTGCGCTTCCCGAGCTGGCGCCGGGCGACTACGTCGTCCTCTGCGACGCGGGCGCGCACGGCCATGCGATGGGCTTCCAGTACAACGGCAAGCTCCGCAGCGCCGAGCTGCTGATGGAAGAGGACGGCAGCGTCCGTGAGATCCGCCGCGCGGAGACGCTCGACGATTACTTCGCGACCCTCGATTTCTCCGGCCTGTGAGTGTCGAGCTGCTAGCCCCCGCGGGGGATTTCGAAACCGCGCTTGCGGCGTTTGACGCAGGCGCTGATGCCGTTTATTGCGGGCTTGCGGACTTCTCCGCGCGCGCCTTTGCGAAGAACTTCACGTCCGAGGACCTGAAGAACCTCATGCGCGTGGCGCGCCGGCGCGGCAAGCGGGTCTATGTCACGTTCAACACGGTGATCGACGAGGACAACGTCGAGGAGGCCGTGCGGCAGCTCTCGGAGCTGGATGCGATCCGTCCGAGCGCGCTCATCGTGCAGGACCTCGGTATCGCCCGTCTCTGCCGCACGTATTTCCCGGACCTCGAGATCCACGCCTCGACCCAGCTCGTCGCGCACAACCTCGAGGGCGTCCTGGCGCTCAAGGAGCTTGGTTTCGCGCGCGTCGTCCTCGCGCGCGAGCTCAGCGTCGAGGAGATCGCGTCCATCGTCAAGCGCAGCGGCGGACTCGAGTTCGAGTGCTTCGTCCACGGCGCGCTCTGCTATTCGCTCTCCGGACTCTGCCTCTTCGGTGCGATGGAGAAGGATCGCAGCGGCAACCGCGGGAAGTGTCCGTACTGCTGCCGCCTGCCGTACGAGGACGAGGAGGGCCGTAAGACGCTCGCCTTTTCGATGAAGGACCTCCGCCTCGGCGAGGACGTGCGCAAGCTCGTCAACGCCGGCGTGTGCTCGCTCAAGATTGAAGGCCGGATGAAGAGTCCGCTCTACGTGGCCTCGGTGACGAAGTACTATCGGCAGATATTGGGTGAAGGTGGAGGTGGAGATTGCGGACGGAAGGTGACGCCGGCCGATTTGGAGACGGTGTTCTCCCGCCGCACGACCGAGCTGTACCTGAACGGGCGCAGCGGGTCGCCGATCGACCCGACGTCGCTCGGGCATCTCGGCACGCCGATCGGAACGGTGAAGCGCATCACGAAGGACCGCGAGGGCAATGCGTGGCTCCGCTTCCACACGTCGCGTGCATTGGAGAAGCACGACGGGCTCCAGTTCTCGTCCGGTGACGGCGAGAAGCCCGTCGGCTTCGGCATCTCGATGATGCGCCAGGCCATCTCGCGTACGCCCGTCTTCGAAGTCTCCGCCGGAACCGACGTCGAGATCCTCCTCCCCGAGGACCTCCTCTCAGGGGCCCGTGAGACGCGTCCGTCTTCAACCCAAACATCCAAACATACGAACACTCCAAACGCCGTACCGGTTCGCCCGGGGATGACCGTCTACTGCTCGATGTCCAATGCGGTGAAGCGGATGTTCCCGACGCCGAGCTTCCGTCCGAGCGACTACGAGGGAACGGAGACGCTCGACTTCGAGGTGATGCTGCAGAAGGACTGCGTGTCCGCTTCCGTGACGTGGAACGGACAGGTCTTCGAGACGTTCCAGAACCTTTTCCTCGACGCGGCGAAGAATCCCGAGAAGACGGCCGAAGGCGTGAAGAAGGCGTTCGCCAAGCTGGGCGAGACCGACTACCGGCTCGGCACGGTGACGGTGGCCGATCCGTGGAAGCTCTTCGTGCCGATGAGCGTCCTCAACGACCTGCGCCGCGACCTGGTCGAGCGAGTGGACGACGCGCGGGACAAGGTGCGTCGGGCGAAGCTCGACAAGGCGCTTGCCGACGAACCCTGCCGGGGCGAAGCTTTGGAGGGGGGAGGCCCCCGTTCTCCCCGTCGCATCAAGCTGCGCGCCGACCAGAGGCTCCCGCAGGGGGGCTGGGACGAGATTGTCGTCGCCATCAATGCGGAGACGACGGTCGAGGAGGTGGCGAAGGTGGCGGCGATGGCTTCTGGGTCTGGGGAGGCGGGGACGCCTCCCCTGCGGATGGCCCTTCCCGTGTATACGGCGGAGCCGGACTTCAACCGGCTTCGGACGACGGTGAAGCGGTTCCTGCGCGAGGGCTACGACAAGTGGGAGGCGAGCGACCTTGCGACGCTGCGGATGCTGAAGGGCGCGGGGGTGACGGACATCACGGCGGACTGGACGCTCTATGCGTTCAACGCGAGCGCGCTGAAGACGCTGTCCGGCCTCGGCGTGAAGCGCTTCGTGGCGAGTCCCGAGAACAACCGCCAGAACCTGCAGTTCCTGGCCGAGAGCGGCTATGACGTCGAGTTCCTCGACCAGCAGTCGACGCCGCTCTTCATCTCGCTCACGCCGCCGGCCGCTGTGCCGTCCGCGGAGAGCGGGCTTGCGGTCTTCCGCCGGGACGGACTCTGGGTGACGACGAAGAAGCTGCCTCGCACCTTCTCCGTTCCCGAAGGCGCGGCGTCGCGCGTCGACCTGAGCTGGAGCAGCCGATGATCCGCAACCTGCTGAAGAAGCTGCCGTACGTGCTGTGGATTCTTCCCGGCTTCCTGCTGTGGGCGAGTTTTCCGCCCATGGGGGAGCGGTTCGACAGCTTTTTCGCGCTGGCGCCGATTCTCTGGTATGCGCGGCGGCACGACGCCCGCAAGAGCTTCAGAACCTGGTTTGCCAACGGCTTCTTCTTCTGGTTCGCGACGCTTTCCTGGATGCCGGCAATCATCAAAAACGGCGGTCCCTGGTATCTTGTCGTCCTGGGCTGGGGCGTCCTGTCCGCCTACTGCGCGCTGTACTTCGGCCTGTTCGGCTGGTTCTCGTCCCGGGTCTGGGGCTGGGTCCGCGGACGTTCCTACGGCTGGCGACTCTTTGCGATCGTCGTTGCCGAGCCGGTGCTGTGGTCGGGTCTCGAGCTGGTGCGCTCCCGCTTCCTCGGCGGCTTCGCCTGGAACCAGCTCGGCGTGCCGGCCGTCAATGCGGGACTCGGTTCGCCCGCGTCCCTCGGCGGCGTCTATCTCGTCAGTGCGCTCGTCATCCTGGTAAACGGCACGTTCGCGTCGATCGCCGAGCGGATGCTCGAGCCGTTCGAGGGACGCCTGGCGGCGCTTTTCGGCAGGAAGGGCCCCTCTGTGGACCTGTCCGGCGAAAAGGCAGAGGCCGCCTTCGCCGCTCCCGCGACACCTCCCTTATCCTTCCCCAAGTGGGTGCGCTCCGTGGAGACGCTGCTGCCGTTCCTGCTGATTCTCGGCGTCTACCGGCTGGCGAAGCCCGCAGCGCCGCAGGAAGGGGGGACTGTCCCCGTCCGCTTCGGGCTGATGCAACGCGACTTCCCGCCGCCGTTCAAGCCGGCCGAGGACTGGCGTCCTGCCTACGGTGCCATGATCGGGGAACTCGTCCAGCAGCGTCCGGACGTGCTGGTCCTGCCGGAGAGCGCGCTCTGCGAGATGGCGCCCGATGTCATCTCCCCGCACGCGAACGCGTTCGTCGGCTCCTGGCTCGGCCTTTGCGCGCCGTCTGCGGTCGTGGCGGGCGGGAGCAGGCGGGATGCCGTCGGCCGGATGTACAACTCGGCCGCTGCCTACACGCTTTGGAACGGCACGAACGTCGTGTCCTCTCAGGTCTACGACAAGGTCCATCTCGTGCCGTTCGGAGAGTTCATCCCGGGCGACAAGCTCGTCCCCGCCCTGCAGCAGCTGGCGCCGGTCGGGAGCTGCACGCCGGGCGAGCTGAAGCTGCTGGGCGTGAATGTCCGGGGCGTGCCGGTCCGCGTGGCGCCGGCGATCTGCTACGAGGACACGGATTCCGCGCAGATCCGCCGTCAGGCGGAGATGGGCGCGCAGGTTCTCGTCTTCATGACGAACGACAGCTGGTTTTCCGAATCGGTCGAGACCGAGCAGCACGCCTGGCAGGCGGTGGCGCGCGCGATCGAGACCGGACTTCCCGTGGTGCGGGTCGGCAATTCCGGCGTGAGCGGCACCGTGTCGCCGGCGGGCAAGGCCAGGTGGCTGTCGGACGAGGCGGGGAAGCCGCTCGTCGACCGGCGCGGAACGGCCTGCGTGTCCGTCGACCTGGAGGAGAATCCCCGTCGGACGGCCTACGTCCGGCTCGGGGATTGGCCCCTCGGCCTTGCGTTTCTTCTTCTCATAACGGCAATGGGTGTGATAAAATACAAGCATGACTATGAAAAACGAAGAAAAGTGTCCCTGTAATTCCGGCAAGGCCTACGGCGAGTGCTGCGGTCCGATTCTTGACGGTGCGGTGAAGGCCGAGACGGCCGAAGCGCTGATGCGCGCGCGCTATTGCGCTTACGTGACCGAGCACATCGCCTTCCTCAAGACGAGTGCGACGAAGGCCGTCCAGGACGAGTTCGACGAGCAGGCCTCCACGGCCTGGAGCCGCGCAGCCAGCTGGCATAGCCTTGAGATCATCCGCACCGAGAAGGGCGGCAAGGACGACACGACGGGTGTCGTCGAGTTCCGCGCGACCTACACGGCGAACGGCGAGTTCTGCAACCACCACGAGGTCTCCACGTTCGTGAAGGAAGCGGACGGCTGGAAGTTCGAGGACGGCGAGCTCGTGGGCGAGAAGCCGACCACGCGCGAAGAGCCGAAGATCGGCCGCAACGATCCCTGCCCGTGCGGTAGCGGCAAGAAGTACAAGAAGTGCTGCGGTAAGTGAAGCCGGCGGCGTTTCTCTTCGACCTTGACGGAACCCTTGTCGACACCGAGGCGGTGTGGGCGAGGGCGATGGTTGACTTCGTCGTCGACAGGGGCGGACGGACGACCGTGTCGCAGATCCTGGAGATGGTCGTCGGGCACAACTGGCTTGACATCCACCGGATGCTGCACGAGCGCTTCCCGATGCTCGGGGAGACGACGGCCATTCAGGACTCGATCGAGCTTCACCGCTACTACGACCGGCATGCGACCGAGCCGCAGGCGCTGCGGATCGAGAGCTCGATCGCGTTCTTTCGGCGCGCGAGCGAGATTGCGTCCTGCGCCATCGTGTCCGGTTCGCCGCACGACGACGTCGTGAACGCGGTCGCCTTCTGCGGCCTGGCGGACCGCGTGCGGCTGATCCTGGGCGCGGGCGACTACGAGCGCGGCAAGCCCGATCCGAGCGGTTACCTGAAGGCGGCGGACCTGCTGGGCGTCCTGCCCAAGGACTGTGTCGTCATCGAGGACTCTGCGGTTGGCGTCGCGGCGGGGGTCGCGGCCGGGATGAAAGTCATCGCACTCGACCGCGGGCAGACCGTTCCGCAGCATTTCGAAGGCGAGACCTGGCGCGTGAAGGACCTGTCGGAAATCGACGTGGAGAAGGAGTTTGGCGCATGAGTTCGAATCCCGATTTCGACCGCTGGTACGCCGCGAAAAAGGTGAAGATCCTTGTTTCGCCGTCGAATCGTCTCGAGACCTTCGGCTCGACGCTGGTGAACTACCATCTCGTTTCGGAGCTGCCGGACCACCCCGGCAAGATCCGCGTGCGCGAGGGGCGTCTTGAGGCGCATCAGCCGCTTGTCATCGCGCCACATTTCGTGGATGTGACGACGGAGGGATTCGGGGACGAGGCGAAGGCGTATCTCCAGTTCCTGAAGGAGAACGAGGACAACCTGCGCATCCTCCGGTACGGCTATCACCTCAAGAGCGACAACTTCTCCGAACAGATCGTCACCGATTCGCTCGCCGCCGTGACGGAGCGCGTGAAGGCGTCCGTGATCGCGTCGGGCGACAAGTTCGCGGCGGTCCTCCAGGGCGAGGACGAGCCGTGGGACGTCGCGCTTGTCGAGCTTTGGCGTCGCGAGGTGGAGCGCAGCGCGGGCCAGAACATCAGGGAGCTGAATGAGAAGGGCAAGCTGTTCGGCTAGGTAGTAGGTGGTAGGTGTAGGTGTAGGTAGTAGGGATGAGAGGTTGGGGATCAGAGGAAGGGCTTTAACGATGGAAAAGAAGACGAAGATCATTGCGATTGCGAACCAGAAGGGCGGCGTCGGCAAGACGACGACGGTTGTGAACCTGGCGGCGGCGTTGTCCGCGCGCAAGCGGACCGTCCTCGTCGTCGACCTCGATCCCCAGGCGCATGCGACCCTCGGTCTCGGGCTCGAGAAGCAGCAGGGCGTCTCCCTGTATCCCGTCCTTCTGGGCGAGAAGTCCATCGAGGACGTCATCCAGCCGACCAAGTGGAACAACCTGAACGTCATCCCGTCCGAGGTCGACCTTGCGGGTGCCGAGCTCGAGTTCGGCGCGCGTCCCGACCGTCTCGAGATGATCCGCAACGCCCTCGAGCCGGTGAAGGCCGCTGGGGCCTTCGACTACATCATCCTCGACTGCCCGCCGTCGCTCGGCATCGTCATGACGAGCTCGCTCGTCGCGTCCGACGGCGTGCTGATTCCGATCCAGGCCGAGTTCCTGGCGATGGATGGCCTCGCCCTCATCACGGGTTCGATCGACCGCATCCGCGCGTCGGTGAATCCGTCCCTCGACCTCAACGGCATCGTCTTCACGATGGTGAACGGACAGGCCCGTCTGACGCAGGACGTCATGGAGGAGGTCCGCAACCACTTTGGCGAGAAGGTCTACGAGACCTTCATTCCGCGCAACGTCCGCGTCTCCGAGGCTCCGTCGATGGGCACGCCGGTCGTCTTTCTCGATCCGCGTTCCAAGGGCGCCGAAAGCTACAAGGCCTTTGCCTGGGAGTTCATGGCGAAGAACCCGACCCGCTATGACGCCCCCGCGCCCGAATCAGCCGTCAAAAAAGGAGGCGAGGGCGACTCGCCCTCGCAGCAAGAGGCTGTAAAAGCCCCCGAGGCCCCCGCCCCCGCGGCCGAATCCGCCGTCGAAAGAGCAGGAGAGGTCGCCCCGGCCTCGCAGGAAGCGGTTGCTGCAGTCCCTCCGGAACCCACCCCTGCGCCCCAGGCCTGATGGCGGACGGCACCTACGAGCGTCGCGGCCCCCGCGAAGCCGAGCTGAAACGCTTCCGGCGCATCCTTGCCGAACAGGCGAAGAAGCGCGAGGAGGCGGAATCCGTACGCGCATTCCAACCTGCAACAGGATTAAACCATAAAGGCTAATCGCCGAGAGTTCCTGACGGGAGCCCTGGCCGCGAGTGTTGCGGCGGGTGCGGTCTCTTTTCTTCGGACGGCGGCGGCTGGTATGACAACTGCTGGTGCAGAGATCCCGAAGCGCTCGCCGCCTGGTTCGAAAAGCGCAACGAGCCGTGGATCGCCTTCAAGACGACGGCCGCAGGAGCCGTCCCGCCAGAACAGGCCCTGCCGTTCGCCTTCGAACACGGCGCCGACTACGTCTGCATGGGCATGATGGACTTCCAGATTGTCGATGACGTCAACATCGCAACAGCCGTCTTCGATCGGGGCTTCCCGAAACGCAAGCGCGCATGGCATTGATTCAAGGTCTGCGGGCGTGCCTAACGCGTACGCCAGGTCAAAGGCAAAGCCTGTTTCTCAGGCGGAAGGACTGGTAAAAAGGCGGTCCTTTTCGCATAAATTGCTCGCATAGCTGAAACACTTAATTCTCAATGGTACGTTTACCCTTGCCAATGAGAATTATGTCGTGGTATACTTTATATGCTCCCTGGGATTGAACCCGCCGGTGCAGGCGGGGTAGAGGAGGGAGTCTGCAG
>CAMEZU010000048.1 GCA_945947925.1 uncultured Verrucomicrobiota bacterium | reverse complement strand
GCTGCGCCGTCCTTGCCGAGACCGGGGACCGTCAGGGTGAGGGAGAGAACGCCCTTCGCCGTGATTTCGGGGAACGCGAAGTTCTGGACGCGGCGGGCCGGGTTGAGAACGACCTCACGCTCGAGGACGACGCGGTTGAGCGCATCCTTGACGACCGCCTTGCCCGTCTTGGCTCCGGCGGGCATCTTCGGTCCCCACACGAGCGAGACGTTCGGCGTCTCGTCATAGAAGAAGAGTCCGCCGCGTGCGGTCGGATAGAGCCGCAGGACGTCGATGTCCTGTGCGACGGCAAGGGAACCGCCGCGGAAGTCCCAGGGCCAGTCCTTGTTGTCCGGCGTCTTGAACTTGCAGAGGAAGAAGCAGGAGTTGTATCGGTAGGCGACGCCCAGCTTGAAGGTGAACTCGACGGTGTGCTCGCCGGGCTCGATGCGCATCTCCTTGGTGAACATGGTACCGCCGTAGGAGACGTGATGGCGCGACTTGTTGATGACGCCGTCGGGATTGTCGATCCACGGACCGAGCGGCGTGACGGACAGCTTGGACGGCTTCGGGCCCCACGTCTCGGACGGATCGAGGTAGTAGTGGACCTTGAGGACGACGTCCTCGCCGACGCGTGCGGGCGCGGGCTGCTCGTCAATCCGGATGAAGCTCTTCTTGAAGGTGCACCCCTCCGGCTTCGGCTCGTACGGCGGCGGCGGCGGGATCATGATGTCGATGAACTGCGTCTTGACCTGCTGCTTGTCGTTACCGTTCGGCGCGAGGTAGGCGCAGAAGGCGTAGCGATGCACCTCGTCCTCGTTCACCTTCGGCTTGTAGTGGAACTTGTACGGTTTGCCAACGACAGGCTTCTTAATCGGATTCGCCCACTGCTGGAAGCCGCCGTAGCCCATGAGCTTCATCCAATGGAGGTGCGGCTGCAGCCAATTGCCTTCGATCGGCGCACCTTCCTTGAGCGTCACGATGACGTCAAAGCCCTTGTCGTCGGGTGCACGGAAGTCCCAGAGGTCCGGGTATTCGAATGTGGCCCAATCGGTCTCCGTCGTCTTGGCGAAGAGTCCGGTGGAACAGGCGGCCAGGGCCGCCAGCAGAAGGTGTTTCAAGTTCATGCCTGCATTATACACCTCATGAGCATGAACTGTCATTACTCAAACGAGTAGCGCGGCGTCAGGAGACGGCGAGCATCGCGTCGATGGCGCGGCGGGCGCGGTCGGCGACGTCCTTCTCGACGACGACGCGGTTGGACATGTCGCGCAGGCAGTCGCGCAGGTTCTCGAGCGTCGTCTTCTTCATGTTCGGACACACGAGCGTGTCGGAGACGGAGACGAAGGTCTTGTCCGGATTCTCCTTGCGGAGACGGTGCAGAATGCCGACCTCGGTGCCGACGAGAATCGTCTGCGCATCGGACTCGCGCGCAAACCTGCACATGCCGCCCGTCGAAAGCTGCTCGTCTGCGGCCTCGCGGACGTCCTTCGGACACTCGGGATGCACCATCACCGGCGCACCCGGATGCGCGGCACGGGCGTCGGCGATCATCTTGGGCGTGAGGCGGGCGTGCGTCGGGCAGTAGCCGGGCCACAGCACGTAGTCGCGCCCTTCCTTGGCGGAGACGTGTCCGCCCAGGTGCTGGTCGGGCACGAAGAGAATTTCGCGGCCGGCGGGAATCGTCGCCATCACCTTCTCCGCGTTGCCGCTCGTGACGCAAAGGTCGCACTCGGCCTTCACCTCGGCCGTAGAGTTGACGTAGCAGACGGCGACCGCGCCGGGATGCTTCGCCTTCAGCTCGCGCAGCTGAGCGCCGGTGATCATGTCGGCCATCGGACAGCCGGCGGACGGGTCGGGAATGAGCACCGTCTTGTCGGGATTGAGAATCGCTGCCGTCTCGGCCATGAAGTAGACGCCGCAGAAGACAATCACGTCGGCGTCGACCTGGGTGGCGCGGCGCGCGAGTTCGAGGGAATCGCCCGTGTAGTCGGCGACGTCCTGGACCTCGCCGCGGGTGTAGTTGTGCGCAAGGATAACGGCCTTGCGCTCTTTCTTCAGTCGTTCGATTTCAGCTTTCATCGGATCTTCCGTAAGGGATCAGCGTTCAACAGGCAGGCCCCAGCGCTCGTGCTGGTCGGCCATCCAGGCGACGGTAGCCTCGTGCATTGCCTTTGACTTGCCCGCGGGAATGACCGGCCCGCAGCAACAGCGGAGGTCATAGGACGTGTCGACCGGACCGAAGTCCTTGAAGATTTTCCGCAGAACGCCCTTTTCGCGGGTCATCTGACAACGGGTGTCGACGACGATCGGGACAATCGGGCAACCGGCCTTCTCGGCGATCTTGGCGCCAATGGACGAGAAATGCTTCGGATTGAAGACCTTCTGGCGCGTTCCCTGAGGGAAGATGAGGAAGCTGTTTCCCTCCTTGATCTTCTCCTCGCTGACGCGCAGCATGTTGACGAGGTCCTCGCGCGGCGACTTGCGCCCGATCGGCACGACGCCCATGTGCGCGGCCGCCTTGACCAGAAACGGAATCTTCGAGAGCGACTGCTTGGCGACCACGTTGAACGGCCCGTACGTCAGCAAGACGGGAGGCAGCAGAATCGTCTCCGTCGTGGACATATGGTTGCAGAGGTAGACGACCGGGCCCTTGTAGGCCTCGCGATTCTTCCACCCCTCGAAATGAACGCGCATGCCGAGCTTTTCGGCGCCCGTCACGGTCGAGAAGCAGAAGTGCGCCCACTTGTCCGTCGTCAACCGCCCGAAGGGCTCGTACAGCGCGCAAAGCGGGAAGACGCGCGACACGCGCCAGGTGTACGACAGGGTCGTCAGCCAGCCCTTCTTCGCTCGCTTCGCCGCACACCGCTCGGGCGCGCTGTCATAGCCGCCCGTCTGCAACAGTTCCTTGCGGAACGCCTCCAAAGTCGTCTTATTCATCGTCATTGGAATTGCTTTCTTCCAACCGCTTGCGTCGATTCTCGATCATCTGAGCCTCAAGCTGGGCGGCCAGGTTCTTAACCCGCTGATTATACTCCTCTCGTTCGGCTGCACGCTCGGCTTCGCGCTCCTCCCGTTCCTGCGCGCGACGCGAGTCATCCTCCGCACGGGCCGCCGCCCGCTGACGCTCGGCCTCCTCCTGCTGACGGCGGGCCTCCTCGGCTGCGGCGACCCGCGCGCGACGGGCTTCCTCAAGCTGCTGCCGCTGCGCCGCGTCACGCTCGATACGCTGGCGGCGGAGACTTGCGAGAGACGACGGCGCGGCGGGCTGAGCCGCATCGGAAGCGGCATTCGGAGCGGCCGGCGACGGCGGGCGAAACCCGCTGATGGGCGCACCGACGAGACGCCCGCCCTTGCGGTCGGCAGGACCCTTCCCCTTTTCGGGCATCGCGCCGACAACGAGCTCGATCTCGACGTCGCCCTTCGCCACGACGGCGCTCTTCTTGTCGGTGTCAACCGACTTGACCGTCCAGTCGTCTTGCGTCCCGCCGACCGGCAGGTAGTAGTTGCGGGGCGACTTCGGGTCCGTCGCGTCGGAAAAGCCCAACCAGGGATCGCGGGTAACGGGATTGATGACAAGGACGGAGGCGTGGACCACGTGCTTCAGGGCCTCCTGCTGTTGCGTCAGCGGAACCTCGGGTTCGGCCGCAGCGGCCTCCTCCGCGCCTTCGTACCGCGGATCCGCCTTGGACAGCGGATCGAAGCCCTCGGGCGGCTGGCCGAACGGGAAGCGATCGACAACCGCCTGGTATTTTTCAGGTAGAACGACGGACTCTTCCTCGGCAAAGGCGGGAAGAACCAGGACGGCAAGAATGAATGCAGGGAATCGTGTCATGATGTCGTAACATTATATCATATATCACAACATACGCACGATCGCGCCAAGGATTTTGGTGGAATCAGCGGTAAAGGTCGACCTTCGTCTTGAGGTACTCGTCCTGGCCCTCGATCCAGGACTGGAAGAGGTGACTGAGATCTCCGCTCCGGAGCGTGTCGCGGACCTCGGTCGAGCCGAAGAGCTTGTCGAGCCACTCGGGACGGGCCCCGACGGTCACCTTCTGACCGTGGTGCTGGAGGAGCGCGGTGAAGGCGAGTACGCCGGCCGTGACGGGATAGTAGCCGTAGGGACGCGATACGGAGAAGAGGATGCCGTTCAGCGTGAAACCGGCGTAGCGACCGCCCTTCGGGGTGTAGCGGTAGGGACGCATCTCGACGCCGCACGTGTCCATGCCGCTCTTCAGGGCAGACATGACGCCCTTGACGTCCATCCAGGGCGCGCCGAGAATCCGGAATGCCAGCGGACCGTCACGGTCGCAGTCGACAGCCGGATAGGCCTCGGTGAAGACGGTCATTGGATAAAGGACGGCCGAATCCCAGCTGCGGATCGCCGGACTCGGCGGAACGAAGTTGGGCCACGGGTCATGCATCTTGTGGTTCCATCCGTCGAGCTTGATGACGGTGAGGTCGACATCAAGCCCCTCCGCCTCCTTGATCCACACCGCGCACTCGCCCGGGGTCATGCCGTGGCAGAACGGAACGTTGATCGGGGCGACAAAGCTCGAGAAAGCCGGCTTGCGCATCGGCCCGTCCAGCACGTTGCCCATCGGAATCTGGCGGTCGAGGACCGTGACGGGAATGCCGGCCTCGGAACAGGCCTCAAGCGTGTTCTTGAGGGTCGCAAGATAGGTGTAGCAGCGTACGCCGATGTCGCAGAGGTCAATGACCATCCGCCCGATGCCCTCGAGCATCTCGGGCGTCGGCTTGCGGTGTTCACCGTAGAGCGAATGAATCGGCAGGTTCCAGAACGGATGCCAGGCGTTCGCCGCCTTCTCGCCCGCCGCGAGCGTGCCGAAGAATCCGTGTTCGGCGGAATAGAGCGCCTTGAGACGGTCGGGGAAAAGCCTGACCAGGCGTCCCGTCGTGCTCGTCGCCTGCATCGTCAACAGGCCGAACGGTTCGTCCGTCGCCGCAAGACTGACCTCGAGATCTACATAATTGACCATCCGATACCCCCCTTTCCCGAACGTTAGCGATCTAGGCGTACGCGCAAAGAGCCGATGGCGGCGGCGGTGTTGACGATCGACGGATCGAGCTCGCGCTCGATGACGGAATCGCTGCCCGCGCCGTGGAGCCAAACCGAAGCGGCCGCCGCAAGGAACGGATTGCCCTTGAGATAGGCCCAGCGAGCGCCGATGACGCCCGCGAGAAGGTCGCCCATTCCGCCCATGGCCATAAACGGATTGCCCGTCCCGTTCTCGTACGCGCGCGTGCCGTCGCTGGACATGACGATCGTGCGAGGTCCCTTCAGCACGATCGTCGCCCCGTAGCGGTCGGCCAGTTCGCGCGCGGCTGCGGAACGGTCTGCCGAGACCTGACTGCGGTCGCAGCCGAGCAGACGCGCCGCCTCGCCCTCGTGGGGCGTCAGCACGAGCTCCTGCCCGGCGGAAGGCTCGTAGCCGTCATTCGTCCCGTACCAACCGGCGAGAATCGTCAGGGCGTCGGCGTCCAGAACGAAACGCCCGGCGCTGCCGGACAGGAGACGCGAGACGAGCGCCTGGGTGTTGAGCGTGACGCCAAGGCCCATGCCGACGACAAAGACGTCGGCGCGCGGCGGAATGCACGTCGGGACGAGCTTCGTGAAGGTCGCCTCGGGAAGATGGGCGCCCGCGGCGATGCGCGAGGCGTCGGGCACGACAAGCTGCACCAGCCCGGCGCCAGCAGCACGGGCCCCGAGGCCGGCGATAACCGGCGCGTGCACGTAATGAGACGATCCGCCGATGACGGCGACCGTGCCGACGGAGTACTTGTGCGCGTCAATCGGACGCGCCTTGAACGCTTCAGCCAGTTCAGCGGGCGGTTTCATATCCTCATTATACCACAAGTCACCAAGTCGCGCGACAGAAAATGCCGCTCGGACAGGAGAGGCGACGGCCTTCGAGGAGCATCTCGCCGGTTTCTGTCCGTGCGTCCGGGAAGAGCTGGCGGAGGATGTTCTCGGCGACGATGCAGGAAAGGCCGGGCGTGTGGGACGAGAAGAGCACGAAGAGCGGCTTTTCGGAGAGGAGTTCGCGGACGAGTCCGAGCGTGTCCTTGAGATCGCGTTCGATCTTGTACATCTCGCCGCCCGCACCGCGTCCGAAAGTCGGAGGATCGAGGATGATGGCGTCGTAGCGGCGTCCGCGGCGGATCTCGCGGCGCATGAACTTGTGCGCGTCGTCGACAATCCAGCGGATCGGCCGTTCGGAGAGTCCGTTCAAGGCCGCGTTCCCGCGCGCCCATTCGACCATGCCCTTGGAGGCGTCGAGATGGCAGACCTCGGCACCGCCGAGCGCGGCGGCCATCGTCGATCCGCCGGAGTAGGCGAAGAGATTGAGGGCCTGCACGGCGGGACGTCCGGCTGCAATCGCAGCGGCAACGGTCTCGCGAATCCACTTCCACTGCGCGCGCTGCTCCGGAAAGATGCCGAGATGACCGAAGTCCGTACCGCCGAGGTTGAAGCGGACGCCGGCCGTCTCGATCTTCCACTCCTTCGGCAGGTTGGTGCGCCCGTGCCAGCGGTTGCCGTCCTCGCGGTCGAAGGTCGCGTCGGCGCGCGCCCACTCGGCGTCGGGGAGCTCGGGACGCCACATCGCCTGCGAACAGGGACGCGCCAGCACGTAGCGGCCGAAGCGCTCGAGCTTGCGTCCGTCACCGGAATCAAGGAGTTCGTAGTCTTCCGTCATTTCCGGCGGCCCTCCATGACCGTATCGTAGTCAACCTTCTCGGGAACGGACGGCAGGTACTTGCCCTTCTCGATCGCCTCGTCGAGTTCCTCGGCACGGTCAAAGTCGTACCACCAGTAGGTGAGGACGTCGGCCTCGTTGTTGTAGCGGCCGAGCACCGTGTCGGGCATGCCGAACTTGTTCCAGTAGAGCAGTCGCTTCGCGGCGATGTTCCAGAGGAAGGCGTACGGACACTGCTCAGAGGCGAGGCGGTCGATCTCGCGATACGCGGCCTCGCGTTCGGCAAAGGTCTTCATCGTCTTTTCCGCCTCGATCAGGCGATCGACCTCGGGAGACTTGAAGCCGACCTGATTGTTGCCGTGCTTGCGGTCCGCCTCGGCGGAGCTCCAGGTGATCTCAGGCGTACGGAAGATCGACGAACTGTACGAGGCCCACGTCATGTCGAAGTTGAACTCGTCCATGTCTCGCATCCAGGATGCGAAGTCCTTGTTGTCGATCGTCATCTCGATTCCAAGGCGCTTCAGGCAGTCGACGAAGCGGGTGAGATAGGCCGCGTGACCGTCCCGCGAAAGGAATGTGAACCGGAACGGAACGCCGTCCTTCTCGAGGATTCCCGTCTTCTCGTTGCGGCGGTAGCCGGCTTCGGCAAGAAGCGCCGACGCCTTGTCGAAGTCAAAGAGGTAAAGCGGGTTCGTGCAGTGGACGTGATTCGTGCACGTCTCCCATCCCTCGTGCTCGGAGTCGTAGAGGTCGCCGAAGTAGGACCGCTGGAGGAAATACTCGTCGTACATCATCTCGTGGTTGAGACGCTCGCGGTCGATCAGCATCGACATGGCCTTGCGGACACGGACATCGTCAAACGGCGGGCGGCGCATGTTCATCGCGAAGCCCTGGAAGCCGATCGGCTCATGATTGCTCACGCGGCGTTTCAGGATCCAGTTGTGCTCGAACTTCGGTCCCGACGTCTCCGTCGCCATAATACGCGCGGAATAGACGGGATAGACGTCGATAACGCCCTTCTTGAACGCATGGAACGCGTTCTCCTTCCCGGAGTAGTAGCGCATGACGATGCGGTCGAAGTTGCAGGTGTAGCGGCAGCTCGGGAAGTCCCGGCGCCACCAGTCCTTCACCCGCTCGTACACGGTCTGGACCTGCTCCTCCGTCCGGGCGATGCAGTACGGACCGCACACCGGCGCGCCGACGAAGTCGAACTTGTTGAACTCCTGACCCTCGAAGTGATGCTTGGGCAGGATGTAGAACATGCCGCAGTGCGTCACGTCGCGCCAGTCGTGCTGGACCTTGCCGTCCTTGTCGCGGCGCTTGACGAAACGGACCGTCAGAGGACGCGGGGAGTCTGCGTCAAGCACCTCGGCCTTCTCGAACTTGCCGAGCACCAGCTTCCAGAAGCCAGAGTCGCTCTTCTCGTCCATCACGAGGTCATACGTCCAGGCCACGTCGTTCGCCGTTACCGGCACGCCGTCCGACCAGCGCGCGCGCTCGTCGATGACGAACGTGAACGCAGTCTCGTCATCCGAAACCGACCACTTCGCCGCCAGCGAGGGAACGAAGTCGAGCGTCTCCGTATCCGTCGCGATGAGCATCGGATACATGAGCGAGAACATCATCTGCACGTAGGAGCTCGTGTCGATGTAGGCGTTGAAGCTGTTCGGCGCGCTGCTGCCGTCGAAGCGCAGCACGCCGCCCTTCTTCGCCCGGGGCGAGGCGACGGGATCGTCGGTGTCCTTCCAGCCCCCGGCCGGATACCAGGTTTCGGAAAGTCCGGCGGACGCGACGAGCGCGAGGACCGCACAAAGAGACGCTGTCTTCGGCAGATGCATGATCAGAGGACCTTCTTGAGGCGCTCGATCGCCTCGAGGACGTTGGCACGGGAGTTAAACGACGAAATGCGGATGTAGCCCTCGCCAGCCTTGCCGAAGCCCGCGCCCGGCGTCGTCACGACGTTCGCCTCCTTCAGGAGCTTGTCGAAGAACTCCCAGCTGTCGCCCTTCACGTCGACCCAGAGATACGGCGAGTCGCCGCCGCCCGTCACCGTGTAGCCGAGCGCCTGCAAGGCCTCCTTCATGAGCTTGCCGTTCTCGAGGTAGAAGTCGATTGTCGCCTTCGTCTGGGCCTGGCCCTCGGGCGTGAAGATGGCGGCCGCACCGCGCTGCGTGATGTAGCTCGCGCCGTTGAACTTCGTCGTCTGGCGACGCGTCCACATCGGACGCAGCTCGACCGGCGTGCCGTCCGCCGCGTAGGCCATCAGCCCCTTCGGGACGACCGTATAGCCGCCGCGGATGCCCGTGAAGCCGGCGGTCTTCGAGAAGCTGCGGAACTCGATCGCGCAGGTCCGCGCGCCCGCGCACTCGTAGATCGAACGCGGAATGCCGGGCGTGCGGATGAAGGCCTCGTACGCCGCGTCGAAGAGGATGAGCGACTTGTTCGCGTTCGCCCAGTCGACCCACTTCTGAAGCTGATCCTTCGTCGCGACCGCGCCGGTCGGGTTGTTCGGATAGCAGAGGTAGACGACGTCGCAGCCCTGCGCGGACTCGGGGCCCGGCACGAAGCCGTTGGACGCGTTGCAGGTGAGGTAGACGAGGCCCGGATAGCGGCCGCCCTCGCTCTTGCCCGTGCGACCGGCCATCACGTTCGTGTCGACGTAGACGGGATAGACGGGGTCGCCGACGGCGATCTTGACGTCCGCCCCGAAGAGCTCCTGGATGTTGCCGCAGTCGCACTTCGCGCCGTCGGACACGAAGATCTCGTCGGACGCGATGTCGATGCCGCGGTCCTGGAAGTCGACCTTCGCGATTGCATCGCGGAGAAACGCGTAACCCTGCTCGGGGCCGTAGCCGTGGAAATTCTCGCGCGTCGCCTCGTCGTCGACGGCCTTGTGCATCGCCTCGATGACGGCGGGGCAGAGCGGCTCGGTCACGTCGCCGATGCCGAGTCGGATGACCTTGGCGTCGGGATTCGCGGCCTGGTGGGCGGAAACGCGATGGGCGATTTCAGTAAAGAGATAGCTCGCCTGGATCTTGGAATAGTTCTCGTTGACATGCAGCATGGTCGTTGACTCCTTAGATTTGAAGACGTTTCACTGTTCGTCCTTCTTCAGCCGCGGCAGGAAGCCGTCCATGGCCGCAAGCGAGACGAAGAAGAGGGAGAGGACGGCGGGACTGCGCATCGGGCAGTCGCCC
>CAMEZU010000047.1 GCA_945947925.1 uncultured Verrucomicrobiota bacterium | reverse complement strand
GCGGTTTTGGAAAACGATCCAACATCGCAGTACTTCTTTATTGAGCTCTTCGACGCCAACAACAATCTTGTCGGAAAGTCCGAGATCGCCAATGGGAGCTCGTTACGCGACTTTATTGCCGCATCCGAGTTTAGCGCTGGCTTTGAGGGTAAGAATGCCTGGACGGGCGGCACCTTCACTCCCACCGCCGTCCCCGAGCCGACGAGCGGGGTTCTGCTGCTGATCGGCGCGGCGATGATGGGGCTTCGCCGCAAGCGTGTTTGATCGCTGCTTGAGCGAAGCGAACGAACCGCACGGGCCTGGCCCGTGCGGTTTTCCGTTTCCCCGGCAGCCCGCGTCCGCTCCCGTCCTGGTGTCTTGGCGTCCTGGCGTCCTGTTCAACCGTCCGCCAAGGTTTCTGCCCTTGGCAAGCGGTTGCCCGGCCCCCGTCCAGGGAGCGACCCAGCCGCCCGCCAATGCCGTTGCATTGGCAGGCGGTTGAGCAGGACGCCAGGACGCCAAGACACCAGGACGCCAGGACACCAGGACGCCAAGACGCCAGGACACCAAGACGCCAGGACAGCGGCCGGCTCGCCCCTCCACTCCTCCAACCTTCCGATTTGCTATAATATCCCTGTTATGAACGTTGTCAGTCTTGTCGGTCGGCCCAATACCGGAAAAAGCGCGCTTTTCAACCGCATTGCGCGGAAGCGTGTTGCCATTGTCTTTGATCAGCCCGGTGTGACGCGCGACCGTGTGACGCGTGAGGTTGATCTTGCGGGACGCAAGATCATGCTCGTGGACACGGGCGGCATTGCCTTCGACAGGCACGTGACGCACGATCCGCTGGACGAGGAGACGCGTTCGCAGGCGGCGCTCGCGGTCGAGGACTCGGCCGTTTGCGTGATTGTCGTCGATTCGCGCGAGGGCGTGACGCCGCTCGACATGGAGGTCATCAAGCGCGTGCGCGAGTCGGGGGTTCCCTGCATGATCGCGGCGAACAAGTGCGACACGGCGGACGACGACTGGCGGGCGCACGAGTTCGAGCGCTTCGGCCTGCCCGTCTATCCGACGTCGGCCGAGCACGGACGCGGCGTCGAGGCGCTGGTCCAGCAGGTCGTCGCGAAGCTGCCGCCGGTCAACGCCGAGGAAGAGGCGGCGAAGCGTCCGCTCCGCGTGGCGATCGTCGGACGCCCGAACGCGGGCAAGTCCTCCTATGTCAACCGTTTGCTCAACGCGCCGCGCGTCATCGTCTCCGAGATTGCCGGCACAACGCGCGACGCGGTCGAGGTGCCGTTCACGATCGGGTCCGGACCCGAAGCGCGGCGCTACATGCTCGTCGACACGGCCGGCATGAAGCCGCACACGAAGATGTCCAAGACATCCGTCGACAACTTCTCGCTCTTCCGTGCGGAGCAGGCGATCGAGGAGGCCGATGTCGTCATCCTGGTGATGGATCCGGTGATGGGGCCGACCCTGCAGGACAAGCGCATCGCGGGCAAGATCCTCGACGCGCACCGCGCCTGCGTGGTGATGATGAACAAGTGGGACCTCGCGCAGGAGCAGGGCATCACCGAGACGAAGGCGACGGAGGCCCTGCGCACGATGATGCCGTTCCTCAACTTCGCGCCGGTCGTCTACTGCTCGAACAAGTCGGGCTACAACATCAAGCGGACGATCGATGCGATCGACCGCGCCGCGGCCTCGGCGGGCGAGCGCCTGCCGACGGGCATGCTCAACAACGCGATTACGAAGGCGACGAAGAAGACGCTTTCGCCGATGATCAAGGGCAAGCGGCTGAAGATCTACTACGGACTTCAGGTCTCGACGAATCCGCAGACAGTTCGGCTTTTCGTGAACGATCCGAAGCTCGTGACGCCGGCGTACCTCAGCTACATTGAGAAGAACATCCGCGCCCGCTTCGGACTCGAGGGCGCGCCGCTTCGGATCTTCCTCAAGGCGCGTTCGCGCGGCGAGAAGGGCGGCGCGGACAAGCCTGCTTCCTGAGCGGACGGAGGGCGACGGACATGAAAGGGTGGGCGTTCGTTCGGGCGATTGCGGTGGCGCTGGCACTGGCCGGCTGTCGCGAGGAACGGTCCGCCGAGCCCGCGCCGGCGCCGTCCGACCCGCCGCCGTCCCTGATGCCGCCGTCCGCGGCGTCGCCGGCGGTCGAGCCGTCCGCACCCGAGGCGCCGTCCGCGCCCGTCCGCCTACACGATCCCAGCCTGCCGGCGGACGCGGTGCTGTCCGTAACCTTCCGTCGAACCGGCAACTCGGAGCCGCCGGGGCTGTCCGCCTATCTCGAGTCCCGCATCTCGGACTGGCTGGTGCCGGTCGTGGCGAACGGCCTGACCGATGCGACGGTGCGTTCGACGCTTGCGGCGGCGGGCGCGACGGCGGCGGACATCCGGTGGGCGGTGCTGTCCGTCTTCGGCGACGGACCGGAGTTCGCCCTGGCGTGTGGCGTCGCGCACGACGCGTCGCAGTTGCCGCAGGCGCTGGAGCGGGCGTCGGACGCGCCCTGGTCGGAGCTGCGGACGATGGACGCGCCGGCCTGGCTTCATCCCCGCGGGGCGCTGGCGGCCGCGTCGGTGGACGGTTCGGTCGTGCTGCTGGCGTCGTCCGAAGAGCGGCTCTTCCGCCAGGTCGCCCTGTACCGCACCGGCGCGGGCGCCGTCCGCGAACCGCTCCCTCTGGCGGCGGACGCAACGCTCGTCCTGTATGCGTCGGATGCGGTCGCGGCGTGCGGCTTTGCGGACGCGGCTCTTCCCGCCGCGCTGGCGCGGCTGCTGCCGGACGGCGAACGGCTGGTCGGACGGGCGGGAAGCCTGTCCTGCGCGTATGCAGGCGGCACCGAGGACGCCCGTCTGGAAATCCGCCTGCGGATGGCGGACGCGGCGGATGCGGCCGCGCTGGCGGTGTCGCTGGGGAAACTGGTGCCGCTCGTTTCCGGTGCCGACGCCCCGCTTGCGGCGGAGCGTCCGCGCGCGGCGCGGCTGCTGGCGGGCCTGTCGGTCGGGGCGGAGGCTAACGCCGTCGTCTGCCGCTGGCCGCTCGGCGGCGGGCGGGCGGAGGAGCTCGTCCGCATCCTGTCGGAGGCCTGGTCGTCAGCCGGGTCCGTTCGCTGACGTGCTTGCGCAACTTCGGCTTTTTTTATATAATCTACGCCACAAAGGAGGTCATCATGGCTGAAGAAGATACCACCGTCGGGGGCGAGAGCGAAGGTATTCGCGATACGGACATCGTCTTTGACTGTCCCCATTGCGGGAAGAACCACGTCATCGACTATCGTGGCGCGGGGCTTCCGATCGACTGCTCGGACTGCGGCCAGGAGATCCTGGTGCCGATTCCGGAAGGGATGGAGCTGACCGACCTGGACATGGACGTCGGCGAGGCGCTGAAGCAGCTCTTCGCGACGCGCCGCAACTACCAGAAGCTTGAAGTGCAGGTTCAGGCCCTCAGGGACCGCCTGGCGCGCATCCAGGAGGCCTTGGGCGTGATGCAGGAAGTGGTGGCGGAAGGGCTGGCGCAGGCTTGAACTCGAAACGCCTATTCGTCAACGCGCTGACTTTCGCGCGCGTGCCGCTGATCTTCGCGTGGCTGGTCCTTGCCGTCGTGCAGGAGTTCACGCGCGGCTTCTGGCTTGCCTGGATCGCGGGCGCCCTGATGTTCCTCGCGGGAATGACCGACATGTTCGACGGGCGGCTCGCCCGCAAGTGGAACGTCGTCTCGTCCCTCGGCAAGATGGCCGACCCGCTGATGGACAAGGTCTTCTACGTGATGACCTTCCCGGCGCTCACGTGGTTCGTCGCCCATCAGGGCGAGTCCGACACGCACGCGCTCGTGCTCCTGGCGTTTACGATCCTCTACATCCTGCGCGACCTCTGGGTCACGTTCATGCGCAGCGTCGGCTCGCTCTATGGGGCGGACGTCTCGGCGATGTGGCTCGGCAAGCTGCGCACGGCGCTGTCCTTCCCGGCGGCGGGCTGGATCTACGCCTACACGGCGCTCCACCTGTCGGGGCTCGTCAACGCGTACCTGCCGATGGAGTCGGTCTGGCGCGACGCGTGGCTGTGGAGCTGCTATGCGGTCGAGGGCTTCATGACGCTCCTGAACGTCGTCAGCTGCGTCAGCTACACGAAGACCTACTTGCCGTTCCTGAAAAAGGCACTTGAACAGCATTGAGAATTTTGAGATAATAGTCATATAAACAAAAACCCCGAAGGTAACAAAAATGAAAAAGCAGTCCAAAGGTTTTACGCTCGTCGAGCTCCTCGTCGTCATTGGCATTCTCGGCATCCTCATGGGTGTTCTCTACCCGGCCATTTCCTCGGCCCTGAACAACACGGCCATGAACACGTTCGGCATGAACGGCAAAAAGATCGTCGACGGCATCATCGCCGCCAATATGGACCGTCAGAAGGTCGGCAAGCCGTCCGTGTGGCCGCATAACGACGAGAACGACGGCAAGTCGAAGGACGCGACGGACATCGCGGGCAAGAGCTACGGCACGTCGACGGAATACTTCAAGGAACTCTTCGACATCCAGCACCAGACCGACGGCGACAACTGGCGTCCGTATATCGATGGTTACGAGCCCGGCTGGATTTCCGGCGCCGGCGTTGCGCCGCATCAGCCCGGCAACATCCAGCAGGCGAACAACGCGTGGATCGTCGCGTCCGGCATCACGGACGAGATGGGCTCGTTCATGCCGGTTCTCGTTTCGCGCAACGCTGACACGGCGAAGTTCCCGGTCAGCGGCCAGCAGGACATGTCGACCAACACCGACGAGATCGAGCTTGGCAAGATCTTCCCGCAGCCGTTCGGCAACAAGGGTTGCGTCATCGTCTTCAAGGGCGGCCAGGCGAAGTCCTTCAAGTCCCGCGATGCGCGTCTGGTGGACATCTACGCGAGCAACAGCTTCAAGATCCCCAATAAGATCACGCTGAAGTATCTGCAGCCCTAACCTGATGCAGGTCAAGGTTGCGATCGACCTGGCGCTCGACCGGCTGTTCACCTACGAGGTACCGGAAGAGCTCGAGAAGAAGCTGGCCGTCGGCCAGCTTCTTCTTGTTCCGTTCGGGCACCGCGAAGCGAGAGGCTTCGCGATGGAACTCGTTGGGGAGGGTGACGGGAAGGGGATTGTTCTCAAGCCGGTGAAGGCGATTGTTGATGAGACGCCGTTCTTTTCGGCGGCGCTTCTGAAGCTGGTGGCGCAGATCGCGGCCTACACGGCATCGCCGCTTGAAACGGTGCTGCACGCGGCGATTCCGGCGGCGGTGCTGAAGCCGGGGATGCGCGCGAAGGAGCAGATGTTCGTGGAGCCCGTTCCCGCCGCCTCGACGACGGATGGACTCACGAAGCACCAGCAGTGGCTGTACGAGCAGATCGTGCGGCTGGGCGGCGGCTGGATGCAGCAGCTCTGCCGGGAGCTGAAGACGACGCCGACGACGTTGCGGACGCTGGCGCAGAAGGGTGTCGTCGCGGTGGCGCCGCGGCAGAAGCGGCGCGATCCGCTGGCGGGGCGGCGCGTGCTGCCGTCGAAGCCGCTGCCGCTCAACGCGGAGCAGCGTGCGGCGCTGGATCTCATCGTGACCGAGGGGGAGGCGTCCTCGCCTCCCATTCTCCTTCACGGCATTACGGGATCGGGCAAGACGGAGGTTTACCTGCAGGCGATCGCGGCGGAGCTGGAGGCGGGGCGCGGGGCGATCGTGATGGTGCCGGAGATCGCGCTGACGCCGCAGACGGTGCAGCGGTTTGCGTCCCGCTTCGGCAACCGCATCGCGGTCCTTCATTCGGCGCTGTCGGACGGCGAGCGGTACGACGAGTGGCATCGGATCCGGAGCGGCGAGGCGCGGGTGGTGATCGGTCCGCGCAGCGCGGTCTTCGCGCCGGTGAGGAACCTCGGGCTCGTCGTGGTGGACGAGGAGCACGAGACGAGCTACAAGCAGGACGAGACGCCGCGCTACCATGCGCGCGACGTGGCGGTGATGCGCGGGGCGATCGAGGGCGCGCGGGTCGTGCTCGGGTCCGCGACGCCGTCCCTCGAAAGCTGGATGAACGTGCGGCGGGGGAAGTACGCGTATGCGCCGATGACGAAGCGGGCGGGGGCGGGGACGCTGCCGCACGTCCTGCTGGTGAACATGGACCTGAACGTGAATCGGGGCAAGATCTTCTCGCAGGAGCTGCTGGAGGCGATTCGGCTGCGGCTGGACCGGAGCGAGCAGACGATCCTTTTCCTCAATCGGCGCGGCTATTCGCGGTCCGTCACCTGCGCGTCGTGCCAGCACGTGCTGACGTGTCCCGACTGCTCGGTGCCCTACACGTACCATCAGGCGGACACCTGCTGCCGGTGCCACGTCTGCGGCGGGTGGATCCCGGTGCCAGCGGCGTGTCCCGCCTGCCAGTCGCCGGACCTGACCTACAAGGGCATCGGCACGCAGCGGGCGGAGGCGGCGCTGAAGCAGTGCTTCAGGGGGGCGCGGGTGCTGCGCATGGACGCGGACTCGACCAGCCGCAAGAATTCGCACGACGACATCCTGGGCGCGTTCCGGCGACACGAGGCGGACATCCTGCTCGGAACGCAGATGATCGCGAAGGGGCTCGATTTCCCGAACGTGACGCTGGTCGGCGTTCTCAACGCGGACAGCTCGCTCAACATGCCGGACTTCCGGGCGGCGGAGCGGACGTACCAGCTGCTGGCGCAGGTGGCGGGTCGGGCCGGGCGGGCGGAGCTGCCGGGGGACGCGATCATCCAGACGTACGACCCGTCGTCCCCGGCGATCCGGGCGGCGGCGCGGGGCGATTACGCGGCCTTTGCGGAGGAGGAGCTGGCGGAGCGCGAGGCGTGCGGCTTTCCGCCGTTCTGCCACCTGGCGACGGTCAACCTGCGCAGCAAGGACCCGAAGCTGGTCGCGGACTGGTCCGACATGTACGCGAAGTCGCTGATGAAGGTGCCGGGGCTGACGGTTGGCGAGGCGGTGCCGAGCGCGCTCGAGAAGGCGGAGGGCTGGTACCGGTGGCAGGTCCTCCTGCGCGCGCCGAAGGTCAGCTCGATCGTCCGCGCCTGGCGCTGGATCGCGTCCGCCCGCCCCGCGCCGACCGGACTTCGGATCGCCCTGGACGTCGACGCCTATTCCCTCATGTGAACCACTTTCCCCTTGCCTTTTCAGCTGGTACAAGATATAATTAATAGTGGTTGAACGGAGTTTTCTCGTGAAGTGTCCTAAGTGTGGAAAAGACGACGACAAGGTGCTGGACTCTCGCGCGGCGCGCGAGGGTGCGGCCATCCGTCGCCGTCGCGAGTGCCTGTCCTGCGGGTACCGTTTCACGACCTACGAGGAAATCGACCGAGACGAGGTGCTGGTGGTCAAGCGCGACGGTTCGCGTCAGCCGTTTGACCGGACGAAGGTGGACAAGGCGATTCGTCAGGCCTGCGGCAAGCGGCCGGTGAGCGACGAGCAGATCCGGACGATCATCGACCACGTGGTGGCCCGGCTGGAGGGGGAGGAAGTCCAGGCTTCGACGATTGCGGAGCTGGTGATGGACGAGTTGCACAAGATCGACGAGGTCGCGTACATCCGCTTTGCGAGCGTCTACCGCCAGTTCACGGACGTGGCGCAGTTTCTTTCCGCGATTACGGAGATCGTAAGAAAATGAGACTCGAATACCAGCGCCCGCCCGTCCGAGTGGCCGTCATCGGCCTTGGCCGCTCCTTTTTCTCGTCCCACTACCCGGTCTTCAAGGCGCATCCGGCGCTCTTCAAGATCGTGGCGGTCTGCGACCTTCTGAAGGAACGTCGCGACATCGTGGCGAAGGATTTTCCCGACTGCAAGATGTTCCGTCAGTTCGGCGACATGCTGGACGAGCGGGAGATCGACCTCGTGGACATCGCGACGTGCTCGACGGACCACGTGCAGCATGCTCTGGCGTCGCTCGAGCGGGGCTTCTGGACGCTGCTCGAGTCGCCGATGGCGCTGACGCTTGACGACGCGAACGTGTTGCGCGGAGCGGCGGCGAAGTCGAAGAACCGCCTGCTGGTGCTGCAGCGCGGCCTGTTCGCGCCGGACTACCTGCTGGCGAAGTCGATGATGAACGACTCGCGCCTCGGCGAGATTCACCAGGTCCGCATCCGCCGCGAAGACTACATCCGCCGCGACGACTGGCAGACGGTGAAGCGGCTCGGGGGCGGCGCGGCGTACTACGAGATGACCGACCTCATCCTGCAGGCACTGAAGATGCTGCCCGTTCCGCCGATCCAGATGTGGAGCGAGCTCAAGCGCATCGCGTCGCTGGGCGATGCGGAGGACTATGCGCACGTGAACCTGAAGACGCGCACGCAGATTTCGGCCGACGTCGAGTTCAACGGCGGCGTCCTGGAGACGAGCCGCGCGCCGTCCTTCGCGATTCGCGCCGAGCGCGGCACGTTCACGGTGGCGCAGGGAGCGACGTCGGGCGTCCTTAAGATCATCGATCCCGAGTTCAAGTTTCCGCGGCGGCGCTCGAGCGTGCGCACGCCGGAGATCGTCGACATGCACGAGCAGATCCCGGTCGTGGAGATTCCCGTCTCGCTGCCCAAGGGCACGCTGTACGGTCCGTCGGCCTTCTGGAAGCATGTCTACGACACGGTCCGCACCGCGAAGCCGTTCCCGTTGCAGCTCGAGGATTCGATCGAGGCGGTCAAGTTCGCGCATCTGATGAAGAAGACGAGTCCGTTCGGGAGCTGACGCATGGCGACGATGACACAGAGTTTGGAGGACTACATCGAGGCGATCTTCGTGCTGATCCGCGACGGGGGCAGCGCCTGCGTGCGCGATGTCGCGCGGATGCTCGACGTGAAGATGCCGAGCGTCGTGAAGGCGATTCACGAGCTGAAGAAGCTCGAGCTCGCGACGCAGGAGCCGTATTCCTCGATCGAGCTGACGGCGAAGGGCCGGCGGCTCGCCAAGATGGTTCTGGGGCGGCATACGCTGCTCTGCTCCTTCCTGCAGAAGCTGGGGGTGAGCGCCAAGACGGCGGACGTGGACGCGTGTCGGATGGAGCATATCCTGTCCGCCGAGACGCTTGACAAGATCAGGATTTTTACCGAGAAAAACAAATGAAAAGCCAACTCAACATCCTTCGTCAGCTCCAGGAGCTGGTCCTGACGCGTGACGAGCATCATCAGACGGGTGACGGCAGTCACCTCGACTCCCTCAACGATTCGATCTTCGAGCTTCAGGACAAGCTCAGTCCGCAGGTGGCGGGGCTCTACGATCGGCTTTACAAGAAGAGCCACATCGTCATTGCCGCGATGTCGAACGGCTGCTGCGCCGTCTGCGGCATGCAGGTGCCGATCGCGCAGAGCCAGCAGGTCCAGCTGGCGCAGCATCTGGTGACGTGCTCGAGCTGCGGGCGCATTCTCTTCGCCACGGCGGCGGACGAGGCGCACAACGTGGCCGAGAAGCCCGACCGTGACGATCCGAAGACGGGCATTTCGCGGTTCAGCGCGGAGGAGCTCGTGGTGGCCTCGCTCAAGGCGGAGACGAAGCAGGACGCGATTGCCGAGCTGGCCTCGCTGATGGAGCAGAACAAGTTCATCGCGAATGCCGACGCTCTTGTCTCCGGCGCGATGGACCGCGAGGCGGTGCTGTCGACGGCGGTCGGCGGGGGGCTGGCCTTCCCGCACGTGCGCGGTGTCGAGGGCGGCGGCCTGACCCTGGCGATGGGCGTGTCGAAGAGGGGCATCGACTGGGACGGCGAACAGGTTCATCTCGTCTTCCTGTCGGCGATTCCGGTGGCGGTTTCCGCCTTCTATCTGCGCCTGATGTCCGGCATCGTCCAGTCCTTCGGCAAGAAGGAGAACCTCGACGCGGCGTTGGCGTCGGCCGATTCCACCACGCTCTGGAAGGCGCTCGTCAAGGCGACGCGTCACTCCGTCAAGTGAGGGCGGCGACTGTTTGTGCGGCCGTGCTGACGCTGGCCGCGACGTTTGCCGTCGAGGCGAGGACGCCGGTCCGCAGCACGTCGGCGCGTTCGACCGCGTCGTCCCGTGCCGCCGCGAAAGCGCCGGCGAAGAC